>CABZRA010000045.1 GCA_902527995.1 uncultured SAR86 cluster bacterium | reverse complement strand
ATGAGCGAGTCTTTTTCAATGATGTTATCTCTGGTTAGGCATAAGGATTCCATTGCTCTTCTAGCTTTGAGTAGAATTGTACCTCCTGGAGTTTCATAACAACCTCTAGATTTCATCCCAGTCGCTCTGGATTCCACTATATCAATTCTTCCTATCCCATGAGCACAGCCTAAATCATTGAGGTTTTTAAGAATTTCGGCATCAGTTAGAGCGTTTTCATTAATTGCAACTGGATCGCCGTTTTGAAATTTTATATTTACTATCTCTGGTTCTGAATTTGCTTTTTCTATTGATTTCACTTTTAACCACATATCCTCTGGAGGAGGAGTTGATAAGTCTTCTAAAACTCCGCCTTCATAGGAAATATGTAATAGATTTTCATCCATGGAAAATGGCGGTTCTTCGGCTTTGCTAGCAGGCATTGGTATTTGATTTTCTTTACAGTAATTCATGAGATCTGTTCGAGAAGACAAGTCCCATTCTCGCCATGGGGCGATAACTTGTATATCAGAGTTAAGAGCATGAGCGCCCATTTCGAATCTTATTTGGTCATTGCCCTTCCCAGTAGCTCCATGCGCAATAAAATTCGTACCTTCTTGATTTGCAATCTCCACAAGGCGTTTAGCAATCAGTGGTCGAGCGATGGCTGTGCCCAGTAAATATTCACCTTCGTATAATGTATTGCATCGAAACATAGGAAAGACATAATTTGAAACGAATTCATCGGATAAATCATCTACTATCACTTTGATTGCCCCAAAACCTTTAGCGCGTTCGTCAAGGTCTTCCGGTATATCCCCCTGACCCATATCGGCAGTATAAGTGATTACTTCCAGATTTTTTTCCTCTTGGAGCCATTTGAGAATGACTGAGGTATCTAATCCACCAGAATAGGCTAGTACTACTTTTTTTGCAGACATAATTGAGAGAATAATATCATGAGAACGATTTTCCCAACTTGTTAATTACTTTTGACTTTATAAGGAATGAAAAGTTCTTTGAAAGTCTTAAATCTCGACGTCGTCTATTAACTTTTTGAGTTCACCGTTTTGATACATATCCATCATGATATCGCTTCCACCAATTAACTCTCCTTCAATATATAATTGCGGAAAAGTAGGCCAATTTGAAACTGTTGGAAGGGTTTCTCGAATGTCTGGATTAGATAAAATATCAACAAAAGAAAATTCTTTGCCACATGCCATTAAAATTTGAGTAGCTCTTTGAGAAAAACCGCACTGAGGCTTATCTGGCGAACCTTTCATGTATAAAAGAATTTTATTATCCTCGATTTGTTTTTTTATATTTTCTTCAGTACTCATTATATTATTTTAGTATTTTAAGATACCTTTTGATAGTTTCTTTAATCCCAAGTTCTAAGCTTTCAATTATCAATGCGTGTCCAATTGAAACCTCCTTTATATCGCCATATTCAAGTAGAGTTGAAAGATTAGATAAATTTAAGTCATGTCCCGCATTTAAAGAGACATTTATATTGTTAGCAAAATCAATTGCTTCCTGATAAGTTTTTAAAGTTTTAGTATCTTTTTCTTCGAATGCCCTTGCAAATGGACCAGTGTATAGCTCAACTCTATCAATATTAATTTCCTTAGCAATTTCAAGTTGTTCCTGATCAGGATCTAAAAAAATACTTGTTCTAATATTATTGTTTTTAAATCTCTCTGAAAAATCTTTTATTTGAGATAGGCTAGATTTTAGGTCCCACCCATGATCAGAAGTGAGTTGATCAGGATTATCAGGAACTAAAGTCACTTGGTCAGGTAAATTTTCCTCGACGAGTGTTAAAAAACCTGGATAGTAATTATTTTTATTCTCAAAAGGATTTCCTTCGATGTTAAATTCAACGTCGTATTCTTTAGTGATTTTTTTTATTCCTATTAGATCTGAAGGTTTAATATGTCTTAAATCTGGACGTGGATGGACCGTAATTCCTTGCGCTCCATATTCCAAGCAATTTTTCGCAAATGCTAAAGGTGAAGGGTTATTTCCTGGTCGAGAATTTCTCAATAAAGCAATTTTATTAATATTTACGCTTAAGTTCGTCATTTAGATTCAAACAATAGTGAGCCCATCATAGATTAATTTTGATCCAGTTAAAATCAAGCAAAAATGAGTAATTGAATAAAATATTTCCTGACTTACTCTTTCAGTCAAATAAGCTCCAAAATAAACACC
>CABZRA010000044.1 GCA_902527995.1 uncultured SAR86 cluster bacterium | reverse complement strand
GAGTGGAAGAAAATCGGGGCCTCAATTTTTGGGGGGTGTTGCGGTATTGGTCCAGAGTTCATCAAGCCGATGACAGAGAAGTTAAGAAATATTTCTAATTAATTTCTTACCAAATCAAATTATTTCTTGTAGTATGACCATCCCATTCAATTGGGTCTGTAGCTCAGCTGGTTAGAGCGCACCCCTGATAAGGGTGAGGTCGCAGATTCGAGTTCTGCCAGACCCACCATTTTTTTCAAAACCCAAAACAAAAAGTATCGTTAAATAGATTTATATAAAACAATTTAAGGAACAAGTAATGAAATTCTATACTGTTGGATCTGAATCTATTTCGTATGAAAAGAGCTTAAAACTTTGCATAGTATACAAAATCATCAAACTTAAAAGACTAAACGACTGGTGAAGCACAAATACTTGAAAGATCATTAAATTTGAATTGAATAAACCTGAGAAAAATAAAATAGAAACCAAAAGTGAAATTTTGACAGTCTCGTTAATATAATTTAGTTGATAACTCTCAAACCCTTTTAGAGTGACAATTACTGAAGCAATCAGAATTAAAGCGTAAGCATAACTTTCTAATAGACTTAGACTGCCAATGGATGAGGCGATAAATGCCGAAGTTAAAATAATGAAAGATAGCTGGGTCCAGCCATAAATTTTCAAATAGATTGAGTTTTTCGGATTGTAGACTTCAAAATTTGCTAAGTCATTTCTGAAGATGGGGTAATCTTGCTCTACATCATTGGGGCGCCATTTCGGCGGGGAGAAAATTACTTTGAATTTATCAGACCATTTTTTTGTGCGGCTGAAATCTTTAATAATTTCGGCAAACACTTCAAAATTTGCTTTGAGAGGATTCCAACTTCGCAGCGGTTTAGTTGTCCCATAAATTGGTTTCACTTCGTCTTTCTCAGGTTTATAAGAACCAAACATCCTGTCCCATAGAATGAACACACCGCCATAATTTGCATCGATATAGTCTTTATTCTGAGCGTGGTGAACTCTGTGATTCGATGGGGTGACGAAAACATACTCTAGCCAACCTAATTTACCAATATGTTCAGTATGTACCCAGAATTGATACACTAAATTTATACCTGCTACGGTTACAAAGACTTCAGGCGGGATCCCGATAAGAAACATTGGTAAGTAGAAAATCCACTTCCAAAGAAAACCAGTACTAGTTTGTCTGAGCGCTGTTGAAAGATTAAATTCTTCGCCATGATGATGCACTACATGTGTAGCCCATAAAATTTTTACTTCGTGGTGCAATCTGTGCATCCAGTAGTAACTTAAATCGTATAAAAAGAAAGCTAAAACCCACACCCAAAGGTGACTGGCTGAAAACAATGCCAGGTTAAAATATACTGCTACATAAGCAAAAGCCGCACCTTGGAGACCAATCCCTAATAAAGGAATGAATCTGCTGATTAACCCAAGCGATATGCTGGTAAATGTGTCATTGAATCTGTAATTATTTTTGCCGGTGAAATAGCCATAAAGAATTTCTACAAACATAAGCAGAAAAAAAGTTGGCACCGCCAAGTTAATTATTATCGAAGAGTCAAAAGCTATGCTTTGCATGGAAAAATTCTATGTTTAACTTATTGTTTAGGCAATGATTTTACGTTAAAGTTTTTTGGCTAAATACTTTTATGGAGAAATAAATGACTGATATAGCTAAACTATCTAAGGAAGGCGACATCTCAATAATTCAATTAGATGATGGAAAAGCCAATGCTTTTTCTTTTGACATGCTCACCACTGTTCAAGGGTTTTTGAGTGAGATACCAAAAGATTCCGGCGCGGTAGTTATCACCGGAAGGGCGGGCTTGTTTTCTGGCGGCTTTGATCTAAAGACACTCGCATCGGGCGATGCTGAAGCTGCAATGAAGATGACAAACCTAGGATTTAAAACCCTTTTAGATCTCTATTCTTTTCCGCGTCCAATAGTCGCGGCAGTATCTGGCCATGCAGTTGCCTTAGGTTTATTCACAGTTTGTTGCGCAGACATAAGAATAGGAATTGAAGGAAAGTTTGTTTTACAAGCAAATGAAGTTCGAAACAATATGGACATTCCAGTACAAATTTTAGAAATTATTAAAGATAGATTAGACAAAAAACACTATTATAAGGCGCTTTACCATTCTGATACTTACACCCCTACCGAAGCAGTTACAGCAGGCCTTTTGGATGAAGTAGTACCGGCCGAAAAATTAATGGAAACTGCTTTAGAGAGAGCAAATGAGTTA
>CABZRA010000043.1 GCA_902527995.1 uncultured SAR86 cluster bacterium | reverse complement strand
TTTTGATCTAGAAGAAGCTAATGAGGAAAGTATTTCTCTAATTTATAACTAAAAATGATTTATTACCTGCCTAATCTGTTAACGATCTTTAGGTTCTTTTTAGTTTATCCAATTGTAATATGCATTTTCGAAAATCAATTTATTTTAGCAATAGGTTTTTTTGTACTTGCGGGTATTTCTGACTTTCTCGATGGTTTTTTGGCAAGGAAATTAGATGCTATTTCGGAGTTTGGGATGATTGCCGATCCTATTGCAGACAAAACTTTGATAATTGGTACTTTAATATCTTTATCAATAGTTGGTGAAATCGATCTTTGGCTTGCATATATGATCTTGGGCAGAGATATGATAGCGGTTGTTGGATTTATATTAGCTTCAATATTACTAAGTCCTTACAAAGTGAAAACTCATTTTTCTGGAAAAGCTTACACAGCTTTTTTATTAATATTTTTAGGAATCACAATTTTGGCTTCTGCAGAAATTTTTTCTTATCAACTTCTTAATATTCTTATTATTTCAGCATTAATATTTTCTATTTTTTTTAGCTTATTGGATTATTTTAGAGATCCAGGAGTTAGATTATTAAAAAAAGTTTTTTGAGATATGAAGCAACAAAGTTTAAATTTAAAATTCCAAGATTATATATACCTACAGGACATGCAAACTTGCAGTTTTTTTGAGGAAATTCTTACTAGATGTAAAAATTTTATTGACGGAAATGGTCACTCTATGATTTTAATGGGTAAAGAAGATATGGCTAAATCTTTTTTTTTCTATGCTTTATATAATCACCTGAAACAAAATAACAATTGTTATTTTAAATCTATTAAGCAAGATAGCGATTTTCTATCTTGCGAGGATTTGAAAGAAGACATTATTTTTTTAGATTCTTACAACACTTCATATGGTTCGAAAAATGGTGAAATCTTGCTATTCAAATTTTTTAATGAATCTAAACTAAAAAAATCAAAAATCTTGTTTAATAATTCTATTTACCACGAACAAAAGCCTAACTTAAAGGATTTAGAATCTAGAATGTCTTCAAGTTTACTAATAAATTTTCCACTCTTATCTGACGAGGATAAAAAAATAATCATTATAAATTTTTTAAAAAACAGGGGGCTTATTTTGACTGAACAATCAATAGAATTTATCTTAAACAGGTACTCTAGAAGTCTTAATAATTTAATAGAGCTTTATATTAAATTAGACAAAATATCTTTGGAAGAAAAGAAAAATATTACTATTCCGCTCATAAAAAAAACTATTAGTCTCTAAGACATTCCAAGCAGATTAAATTTATATCGAACGGAATATTTTTATCGTTTGCGAAGATTGCTGAAATAGGACCAGTTAAATTTTGATTAATCAAATTACTAAATGTAATTGAAAAAAAATTAGAAAGATACAAGTTTATTTGTTGTAAAAAGTTAACTTCCTCTTCAATTAATTCTACGTCGTAATCTTCTAGTTTCGCTAGTTGTGCAAGGTGATCAAGAGAATTCCTTTGAGATCCAATTTCATCAATTAAACCATTTTCTTTTGCTTCTTTAGAAGTCCAGATTTTGCCTTCAGAAATAGTTTTTGTAAAATTTTTATCTAGGTTCCTACCTTTGGAGACTACCTCAAGAAAGTATTCATAAGCTGAATCAACAACACTTTGAATTAGAAGTTTTGAATTATCGTCAGGGCCAGTTACTAGAGACGGATTAAATTGAGTTGTACTAACTCCGTCATAGTTAATTCCTATATCCTTAAGACTTTTACCAAAATCAGGTAAGGCGGTCCAAACCCCGATAGACCCTGTTAGTGTGAAGGGAGAAGCCCATATTTCATCAACATCAGCAGAAATCCAGTAACCTCCTGATGCTGCAATGTCAGCCATTGAAACAATAATTGGAATTTCTAAATCTTTTAATTGTATTAATTCTTGCCTGATAATTTCCGAAGCGAATCCACTCCCACCCGGCGTATTAAGTCTTATCAGTAACCCTTGATAGTTTCCTTCTTTTACTTTCTTTAAGAGCCTTGAAAAATGACCACTTGAAAGATTATTTTCAGAAAGATTTCCATCTACTATTTCTCCTTTGGCTTCGATCATCGCAAGCTTATTTTGGGAGAAATTTCTCCTAGAAATTTCATGATATTTGGAGATTTTTAAAAAATAATCTCTATTAGTATCGAGTTTGGTTAGGTAATCTTCCATCTCAATTCTATTCATAATCTTATCAACAAGTCCTAAATCAAGAGCTAGGTTTGAGCCTTTCTCGTTAGATGAAGTTATTAAACTGCCAATGTTATCTATGTAATCTTGAATTGAAATTGAAATTGCTGTTTCTCTATTTGACGAAACATGCATAAGCCATTCATTCCATAAAGCTGATAAAAACCTTTTAGACTCTAATTTAGAATCTTCCGACATAGATTCATTTGTTAATATTTCCGATGCTGATTTGTAATCTCCTGCAATAAATGTATTTATATTAATATTTATTTTGTTTAAAGCTTCTTTTAGGTAAAACCTGTAGTTCTTATAACCCTCTAAATAGACTAGACCGAAAGGATTTAAAATAATTTCATCGGAGTAAGATGCTAATAAATATTGATTTTGAA
>CABZRA010000042.1 GCA_902527995.1 uncultured SAR86 cluster bacterium | reverse complement strand
CAAACCTCCCGTAAAATTGTTTGCCGAAGACAATAATATTGAAATCAAACAACCACCAATTTTAAAAGACAAAGACTTTATAGATTTTTTAAAATCTAAAAAAGCCGATCTATTCGTAGTATTTGCTTATGGCCATTTAATACCAGAAGAAATGCTAAAAATTTTCAAGAAAGGCGCGTTGAATATTCACACTTCTTTACTCCCTAAATTAAGAGGTGCCGCACCAATTCAAAGAGCTATTATCAATGGGGAGAAGTTGACCGGTGTAAGTTTTATGAAAATGGAAAAAGGTTTGGACACTGGTCCCGTTTACGAACAAGTTTTAATTGATATTGAAAAAGGCGAAACATCTGATAGCTTGGAAAGAAAAATGTCTAAAGTATCTTCTACTAAAATCTTAAAAGTCATTGATTCTATTGATAAAAATAGGTTTAATTTAGTAAATCAAGATAACGAAAATGCATCTTACGCTCCTAAAATAATCAAGGAGGAATCCAAAATTGATTGGTCTGCAACGGCTAATAACATAACTAATCTTATTAATGGCTTAAGTCCCTCTCCTGCAACCTATAGTTTATTAAGTAGAGAGAGAATAAATTTTTATCTGGCTGAGACAGTTGCAATAGAAAGCCCTGGCCCGGGAAAAATTGTTGAAGTTTCAAAGCATAATTTATTTATTGGCGCAAAAGATTTCTGCGTAAGTATCAAAGAACTTTCCAGGGCTGGCAAAAAAAGGCAAAAGTATGAGTCCTTTTATAATGGATCTAAACAAATATTTTCACAAGAAAATTTTTTAAGCTAGTTACTAAAAAAAATATCTGGGAGTATAATTTTACAAGGGATAAAAATTGAACATAGTAATTTTAGGTGCCGGCCAAGTCGGTTCAGAACTCTCGGCTATTCTTGCATCCGATCATGACGTAACTCTGATTGATTTAAAACAAGAAAAACTTATGAAGATTTCTGATCATCACGATCTGAAAACTATCTGTGGGAATGCCTGCTATCCAAAAACATTGGAACAAGCTGAAATAGAAAAAGCTGATCTAGCTATAGCAATGACTCAATACGATGAAGTGAATATGGTTGCATGTCAGATGATTAAACATATTAGTAAGAAAACTAAAACCATGGCTCGTATTAGGGCTACACAATATTTAGGTGGGAAAGGTAGTGAAATTTTTGAAGCAGGAGATTACACAATAGATGTTGTCATTAGTCCTGAAAATTTAATTACAGATTTCATAAAAAGAATTATTGAAGTTCCTGGTGCAAATAAAGTTTTAGATTTTGGAAACGGTCAAGCATCAATGGTAAGCGTAAAAGCTAAAGGAGGTTTGATAACTGGTCATAAAATTTCCGAACTTAAAGAAATAATTCCTAACGTGGACGTTAGAGTTGCTGCAATCAATAGAGATGAAAATTTAATAATCCCAAATGGAAGCGACACGATAAATAAAGGAGATGAAGTTTTTTTTATTTCGGCTAAGAAAGATATTAAAAAAGTTATATCAACAATCTACCAATACGACAAGGGATACAAAAATATAATGATTGCTGGAGGAGGAAGGATCGGTAGACGGTTAGCAAATTCTTTGGAATCTAAATATAGAGTAAAAATTATAGAAGCGGATAAAGAAAGATGTGTTTACCTAAATGAAAAACTTGAGAACTCGTTAATCCTTCATGGAGATTCATCTGACTCAGAATTACTAGAAGAAGAAAATATAGATAATATGGATCTATTTTGTGCTTTGACAAATAATGATGAGGCAAACGTAATGTCATCTTTATTAGCAAAAAAACTAGGGGCAAAAAAAATTGTCTCTTTAGTAAATAAGCAAAATTATCTTGATTTAATTAAAGAAAATGAAGAAGTTGACATTACTATTGCTCCGACTGATATAGCTATTGGAGTTGTTTTAAAAAACCTGTCAAAAAAAGAGCTAGTAACAGCTCATTCTCTTAAAAGAGGCAAAGCTGAAGCAATTGAAATAGTAGCAAAGTCATCTGAAAACGCAGAAAATATAATTGGAAAAGATTTTGGGGAAATTTCAACACCTGAAGGAACTGTTATTGCTGCCATTTCAAGCGACGATAAAATAAAAATAGCTCATCACGATGTTAAAGTTGAAGAAAATGATCATTTAATAGTTTTTCTCTCAGATTCCAGTAAATTCGAAGAAGTTGAACGAAGATTAACAAAATAAAGGTGTTTTTGTGAAATTTAGACTAATTTCAAAGATATTAGGAACTGGATTGATATTATTTTCATTAATTCAGCTTGTTCCTGTTTTGATTTCGTTCATCTACAGTGAAACTAACTATTCAAGTTTCTTTCAATCAGCCTTAATAACTTTTGTGTCAGGATTATTCCTATATGGCGTAAATTATAAGAAAGACTATGAAGACCTAAAAATAAGAGATGGATTCTTACTAATTGTTCTTTTATGGTTTGTATTCTCCATTTTTGCATCAATTCCTTTCATTTTACAAGAAAAATCTTTATCTATAGTGAATGCTTACTTTGAGTCTGTCTCAGGTTTAACCACAACTGGAGCAACAATATTTACCAATCTTGATGTAGAGTTAAAATCCATTCTATTTTATAGGGCGCTATTGCAATGGGTTGGAGGCTTAGGGATTGTTGTCTTAGCTTTAGCACTATTTCCAATATTAGGCATTGGAGGAATGCAATTATATAGAGGAGAAGCCTCAAATCCTG
>CABZRA010000041.1 GCA_902527995.1 uncultured SAR86 cluster bacterium | reverse complement strand
ATATTTATTAGGTAAGAAAGGTTTCTGGAAGAATGTTTTTTACCTTGATTCGTCAGTATTAGTTCCCAGACCAGAAAGCGAAATTTTATTAGAAAAGATCTTGGAGTATGATTTGAAAGGAAAAGACTTGTTAGAATTGGGTATAGGTTCAGGAATTATCTCAATTTCGCTTGGACTAGAAAATAAGGAACTTAACGTAATCGGAACTGACTCCAGTATAGATGCCTTAATGGTTGCAAATATTAATTCTAAAAAGCTTAACGCTGAAAATGTAATTTTTTTAAACCATGATTGGAACAATAAATGGTTATTTCCAAAAATGGATTTTATAGTTTCCAATCCACCTTATGTTGATAAAGATAAATTAATAGGTAATGAAGATGGAATTTGGTTTGAGCCTGAAAAGGCACTTTTTGCTGAAGATGAAGGGATGGCAGATTTAAAAACTATTATTTTCAAAAGCATAAATTTTCTAAAGGAAAACGGTAAGTTGTTCTTAGAGCACGCCCCTGATCAAGCAAAAAAAGTAGCTAAAGAAGCAAAAAAAGTTGGTTTTACAAAAATTGAGCAGATTAGTGATTACAATAATTTAGCTAGAGTTTCGATTTTAGGATAATGGAAGATAAGAATTTACTAAGATACAGCAGACATATAATGCTGCCTGAAATTGATATTGAAGGGCAGAAAAGCATTTCTTCTTCCAAAATTGCAGTCGTAGGTTTAGGAGGTCTAGGATGCTCTGCTTCGGTTTATTTAGCTGCATCAGGAGTTGGGGAGTTAAATTTAATAGATGATGATTCTATTGATCTTTCAAATTTACAAAGGCAAATACTATTTTCAGAGGAAGACCTTAATAGAGAAAAAGTAGAAATTGCACAAATGAAATTATTGTCTCTGAACGAGAATGTTCAAGTTAATTCAAACAACTTAAGGATTAATAATTCAAATATTGAAAATATCCTAGAAGGATCAGATTTAATATTAGATTGTACGGATAATTTTGAAACAAGGAAAATAATAAATGCTTACTGCTTAAATGAAAAAAAAATATTAATTTCAGGGTCTTCTCAAGGCTGGAAAGGGCAGTTTTTTACTCTTGACTTCAGAAATGAAAATTCACCTTGTTATGAATGTTTCTTTGAAGATTTGGAAGGTGAAGATTTATCCTGCAGAGAATCTAGTATTTTTTCTCCCCTTGTAGGCATTATTGGCTCTTTTATAGCTTCTGAACTTATAAAAAAATTAATTTCATTAAGTGAAATAAAATCGGAGATTATAGAAATTGATTTAAAACAAAACAAATTTAAAAAATTAAATATAAGAAAAAATAACAACTGCCCACTTTGCTCAAAAGTTAAAAAATAAGTTGAAGCTTTCATAGTAGAGTTATATTCTTAGTTCCTATTTTTTTTTAATTACCTCTAGGAGATAAAGATGTTAGGTAACATGATGCAAGAACAATTGATTATTTCAGGAGTTCTAGAACACGCAGAAAAATATAATGCAAATACCGAAATTGTAAGCAATACCATTGAAGGAGGAATTCATAGATATACGATTAAAGACTCAGCTCAAAGATCAAAAAAACTTGCTAATGCACTTCTTAAACTTGGAATCGAGCAGGGAGACGTCATAGCAACAATGGCCGTAAATAGTTATAGGCACTTAGAATTATATTTTGGCATCTCCGGCTTAGGAGCTATTTTGCATACTTTAAATCCAAGATTATTTCCAAACGATATTAAATATATTGTTAATCATGCCGAGGATAAATATATTTTTGTAGATGCTCCATTTTTACCAATTATTGAAGGTGTACTTCCAGACTTAAAGACTCTTAAAGGTATTATAGTCCTTACCGATAAGGCTAATATGCCGTCTTCATCCATTGAAAATTTAATTTGTTATGAAGATTTTATATCAGATGAATCTGAAGAAATTGTATGGCCTCAATTTGATGAAAATACTGCATCTTCTTTATGCTACACATCTGGAACAACGGGAAACCCTAAAGGAGTTCTTTATTCTCACAGATCGACCATTTTGCATGCTTGGTACGCTACAGCAGGAAATGCTATGAATGTAACCTCTAAAACTGTTTTATTACCTGTTGTGCCTATGTTTCATGTTAATGCTTGGGGTATTCCTTACGCTTCGTTTATGTACGGAGCAAAAATGGTTTTTCCTGGACCATTCACTGACGGAGAATCAATAAGTAATTTGATTACTACTGAAAATGTAAATCAACTTATGGGAGTGCCAACAGTTTGGTTAGATTTACTTAACTATACAGAAAAAAATAATATTGTTTTAGATTCAGTTGAAAGCGTCTTAGTTGGTGGATCAGCTGCTCCCAAGGCAATGATTAAAGCTTTTCAAGAAAAGCATGATTGTTTTTTACTTCATGGTTGGGGTATGACTGAAATGAGTCCTTTGGGAACACTTAATGCTTATACTCCGGAAATGGATGGTATGGATTTAGATGAAAGATATGATATTCAAACCAGTCAAGGAAAAGCAGTGTACGGTTGTTCAATGAAGATTGTAGACGATTCAGGGAAGACTTTACTTAATGATGGAAAAACTTTTGGCAGATTAATGGTAAAGGGACCGTCAATTATAGAGAGGTATTTTAAATCAGACGAAACAGCTCTGGAGGAAGGGTGGTTTGATACTGGCGATGTTGCAACAATAGACACCAGTGGATACATGAGGATTGTCGATAGAAGTAAGGACGTTATTAAATCCGGCGGTGAATGGATCAGCTCGATTGATTTAGAAAATACTGCAGTTGGTCATCCTGGAGTTGCTGAAGCCTGTGTGGTTGGTGTTGCTCATCCTAAATGGGACGAGAGACCAATATTATTTATAGTCAAAAATGACATCGAAGATTGTGATAAGGATTCAATAACAAGTTTTCTTTCTGATAAGGTTGCCAAATGGTGGTTGCCAGATGATATTATATTCGTTGATGAGTTACCGCATGGCGCAACTGGAAAGTTGCTTAAAACTGGATTGAGAGAGGAATACCAAAATCACTTGATAGAAAAATAAGGAGGAAAATATGTCAGGATTAGTCCCAGCAGAAACTT
>CABZRA010000040.1 GCA_902527995.1 uncultured SAR86 cluster bacterium | reverse complement strand
GCTGGTGATGGATTTTAATTTTAGATTTTGTTCAGAATCAACTAGCGAAGGCCTCATTGAAGAATTCGAAAATATTCTAAATTCTCATGATGTTGAATACACAGTTGAGTGGAACTTAAGTGGCCTTCCGTTTCTAACAACAAAAACATATTTTGTAGACCTAGTCATAGATTCAATAAAGAAAGTTTTGGGCAGAGAACCTATCATAAATAACGGTGGAGGAACCTCCGATGGCAGGTTTATGTCAGTCATGGATGCTGAGATTGTAGAACTTGGACCTTTAAATGAGTCAATTCATAAAATTGACGAAAACGTTTCTATAGAAGATCTTGAAGAATTGAGTAAAATTTATTTGGAAATTTTAAAAAGAATTTCTACTTCAAATTCCTAAAATTTGGCTTTCTCTTTTCCAGAAATGCAACAACGCCCTCTTTAAATGCTGGTTCATCACAAAGAACTCTCTGAGTTTTAGTCTCATATTCTAATTGTTCAGTTAGAGAGGCATTTGTTGCATGATCATGGGCATGAACACAAGCTTTAAGGCCTTCTATGGCACTATCAGAAATTTGTAAAGCTATTCTCATCGCTTCATCCATCAACGAATCGTCTTCATATGTTTTCCAAATTAGTCCCCACTCTTCAGCTTGTGCTGATGGAAGATCTTCTCCTAATAGAGCTAAAGCGTTAGCTCTTGCTCTAGATATTAATTTTGGTACAAACCAAGAAGCTCCAACGTCAGAAATAATTCCTAATTGCTTGCCAAAAACTAATTTAAATTTTGCTGATTTTGAAGCTATTAAAATATCTCCACTCAATGCTAATCCTACACCTCCTCCAGCAGCTATTCCATTGATTGCATTCACAACAGGTTTAGGACAATTGACAATTTTTTGGATCATAGGATTTAAAAAGAATTCCATATTTTTTGCGGAAATTTCACCGGTAGACCATTCAGGTTCAGTAGGCCATCCGCCTCCGCTTAAGTCGGCACCTGAGCAAAAACCTCTTCCCTCTCCAGTTAAAATTACAGCCCTTACTTGATCACTAGAAGTCGCCTCATCGAAAGCCTTAATGACACCTGTGACTAATTCATAATTTAAACTATTTAAGCTTTCAGGCCTGTTAAGAGTCACCGTCATTACGCCTGAATCATTTATTTCTCTTTTAACTACTTTGTTCATAAGTATTCCTCTTTCTGTTTATATTATCTGAAGCATCTGATTTTTTTATATATCTTTTTTGTTGTTCCTATATTTTCTATATAGCTTTTAGATATATATACCAAATTTAAAGGTTCCAAATATTTAATATAACTTTCGTTTATATAAAATAAAGCCATGTTAAATCAGGATTTACCTCCAAACATGAAAAATGAGATAGCTGGGCATAAGCTTCCTATTTCTGTAAGTGACTCTTTTGCGCTGGGTATAACTAAATTTCTTAGAAATTCCGCTGATTTCTTGTTTAAAAAAAGATATGGTCACAGAGCTGTCGTCTTAGAAACAGTTGCTGCGGTCCCTGGTATGGTTGCTGGAGTTGTACATCATTTACGTTCTTTGAGAAGAATGCAGGACGATAACGGCCTCATTCGTGAAATGTTGGAAGAAGCGGAAAATGAAAGAATGCACTTGATGACTTTCATAGAAATTGCTCAACCTTCTAGTTTTGAGCGTTTTTTAATCTTTCTGGCACAAATTGGATTTGGTACTTTTTATACCTTTCTGTACATATTTTTTAACCGAACTGCACATAGAATGATTGGCTATTTTGAAGAAGAAGCTGTTACCTCCTACACAGAATATTTAGAGGAAATAGATAAAGGTGAGATAGAAAATACTCCTGCGCCAGAGATAGCCATTAACTATTGGAATCTTGATAAAAATGCATCTTTGAGAGACGTCGTTATAGCGGTTCGAAATGATGAAGCTGGTCACAGAGACAAAAATCATTTCATTGCTGATGAAATTGACAGCACTAATTTATCGCAATCGGATTAATAATCATCTGTACTGCCCCTCTAACTTTGGCTTGTCCAAGTACAAATAAGAATTCATAAACTTCGTCCTTAACTAGTTGTCCGGTATTCATAGCTTCTAGAATATAGATCCCATTTTCTTTTAGTAATGTTTGATGACCAGGATAAGGCTCATTAATGTCGATTGGAGGAACGACGTCATAAGACCAAGTGTCTGCTCCTGCTGCAACAATATTTTTTGAGGCTAAAAATTCAGATACTTCACCTGTTGGACCAGGAGTTCCTGCTCCCCAAGAAGTTGGATCTGAAATATACATAGCTTGAGTCCATCCAGTATGAAAAATAACAACGTCCCCTTCTTCAATGGAAAGCTTTTGTGCAGACAAAGCACCGATGACGTCATCAACATCAAAAGTTTCACCAACCTTTAAGTAATCTTTTTTAAAATATTTGGCAATATCTATAATTATTCCCCTTGTAACTATTGGCGGAATTTTTTCAATTCCTAATTTAGTTAAACCAGTTGTTTCAGAAAATTCCTTTCCATCGTGACAATTATAAAAAATAGCATTTGGATCTCCAATATGGCCTAGACCATCAATTTGAGAACCTATTCCAAGCCAACCATGAAACAGATCGTCATTGTAGGTTGCATTAGGAAAAGCAAGTTTTCCAAACTGTTGAGTAGGTTGTACTACATTAAGACTCAATGATCGAGGGGGATACGCAGGTGTGTTTTGATCTACCACCAGTCCCAAACTATATACTTTTCCAGATTTTATTAATTTTGAAGCTTTTATAACTAATTCAGAGGTAAGCAGATTTGCATTTCCAATTTCGTCAGTTTCGCCCCATTTTGAGTGCTCGCAAGTATCAGCAAAAAGAAAAATGTTAAAGAAAAAAAGAGAAGCTATTAAAGTTTTTTTCATTTAATGTTCAAAAGAAACTGGAGCGATTGACGGGGTTCGAACCCGTGGCCTCGACCTTGGCAAGGTCGCGCTCTACCAACTGAGCTACAATCGCATATGTACTAATTTACATAGTATGAAAATTTGAATCAACCTTTACTTTTAACAAAAAATATGAAATCAAAAAATAAAAAAAATAAATAAAAGTTTTGACCTAAAGAGATTTTTTTTATATCTTATATTGCTTCTTGTGTACGGGGGAGATTCACAAGAAGCTCCAAAAAAAACTCCAGCTAAAAAAGCTGGAGTTTTTTTTTCTAGAAATTAGTAAGCGCTTTCAGTAGAACTTTCTGAATCAGC
>CABZRA010000039.1 GCA_902527995.1 uncultured SAR86 cluster bacterium | reverse complement strand
AAAAAAAATACCCTCTTTGATGGAAGATATAGATCCAAAAGTTTTGCTTAAAAAAGAATTCATTATTGCCTCTAAAGGAATTTATAAAAAATCCTTCTCCACCATCTCTGAAGTTCTAAAAAAAGAATTTGCAATAAATACTAAAGATACTTATGTGTTATCAGGTCCAAATCTTGCAAAAGAAGTTTTAGAAGGACAAACATCTGCATCTGTTCTGGCAGGAGATGATTTAAAAAGGACAGAAGAATTATCAAATTTTTTCAACAACTCCTCATTTAAAGTTTTTATTTCTCAAGATAAAAAAGGAGTCGAATTATCTGGATCTTTGAAAAACATCTACGCTATTTCTGCAGGATTAGCCGATGGATTAGGTAGTAAGTTTAATACCAAAGCAATGATCTTAACCAGAAGCCTTCATGAGATGTCTGAATTATTTAGATCACTGGATGCAAACCCCGAAACGCTTCTAGGATTAGCAGGAGTGGGAGATTTAATTGCAACTTCTAGTTCGTCTGACAGCAGAAATTACTCATTTGGGTTTAATCTTGGAAAAGGGGATGATGTTGAAACTTCACTAAAAAAAGTTAATCAAGTTGTAGAAGGAATAAATACTCTAGAAATGGTTTTTAAGAAAAAGAACGAGTTAAATCTTACAATGCCTATAATAGATATTTTGTACAGAATAATTTTTGAAGAAGGAAATGCGCAAGATTGTTTTGCAGATATTCTTATTGAAGGGGATAATATAGACAGTTAATTATGTCTAATACTGAAAACAAAGAAAATCAATCAGAGCAAGTGGTTTCCGTCAACCCAGAAGTTGTCGTTGAAAATATTAAGGAGACCTCTATATGGCTAAGGTTAGTTTTAGTTATAATCTTTCTATTTGTTTTCACTTTTACAGACATCATCCTATGGTTAATCGCTGGAGTTCAATTTTTATTTACAATTTTTACAAAGAAACCTAATGAAAATTTATTAGGTCTATCTGTTAAGATTAGAAAATATCTAAGTCAGATAATTGACTTCGTTACTTATAGTTCAGATTTAAAACCGTTTCCTTTTAGTCCATTTCCAGATTGATAAATATTTATACCCTAATAAGAAAAGGAGTAAAATTTAGAAAAACCTCGAACAATCTGTTAAATTACGGTCTTTATTATGAAAAAAAGTGAAAAAATTATAAATTTCAGACCTTCTAGAGAACAAGCTATGGAGGCAGTCAAAACTCTTTTAGCTTATACCGGCGATGATCCATCAAGGGAGGGATTGGTTGATACTCCCAAAAGAGTCATTAAAGCTTACGATGAGTTTTTTGCAGGATACAAAGAAGACCCTGTAGAGGTTTTATCTAGAACTTTTGAACAAGTAGAAGGATATGACGAAATGGTAATTGTAAAAGGGATAAGAGTAGAGTCTCACTGCGAACATCATATGGTTCCAATTATTGGGGTAGCTCATGTTGGTTACATACCTAATAAAAAAGTTGTTGGGATTAGTAAGCTTGCAAGAATGGTAGATCTATTTGGTAAAAGACTTCAAACACAGGAAACAATGACTGCTCAAATAGCAGATACAATAGAAAAAGTTTTAAATCCTAAAGGAGTAGCTGTTGTAATTGACGCTGCTCATATGTGTATGACGACTCGAGGAATTCACAAAACCGAAACTAGCACCGTCACAAGCAGGATGCTAGGTACATTCAGAAAAAATGCAAACACTCGAGCAGAGTTTATGAACTTAATAAGTTCAGATAACTAATTTGTCATTAGATAATAAAACACTCAATAAACCCTTAATATTCGCAACTGGTTCTTCTATTAGAAAAGATATTGCTAAATCTTTTGGAATTAATTGTGATTTTATAAAATCCGAAGTAGACGAGGAATTAATTAAGTTAAATTTTCAAGGAAATAAGTATCATGAACTGGCCATTCAGTTGGCAACAGAAAAATCTCTCACTATTAGCGATCAATACAAAGACTACTATGTAGTTGGTGTTGATCAGGTTTGTTGTATAAATAATGAAATACTTAACAAGCCTGGAAATAAAGAAAATGCAATTTTTTCTTTAAAAAAACTTTCTGGAAATACTCATTATCAAAATTGTGGTATGGCTATTTGTTTAAATGGCAAAATAGTATGGCAGTCATCTGCAGTTGCTGAATTAACCATGAAACCATTATCTCTGGATCAAATTGAGGAGTATGTTGAATTAGACAAACCTTTTAATTGTAGTGGTAGTTACAAATTTGAGTCCCGTGGAAAAGATTTGTTTTCAAATGTAAAAGGATCTGAATATACTATCCAAGGATTAGATATAGACCAATTACTAGATATACTCATTAAAGAAGGCATCATTAACGGATGAAAGATTTTAAAAATAAAGTTGCTGTGATTACCGGAGCAGGTTCTGGAATGGGAAGAGAACTTGCAATTGAATTAGCTTCTGCTGGTGCGAATATCGCTTTAGTAGAGGTAAATGAAGAAACGCTAAACGAAACGGCAGATTTTCTTAAAAAATATAACGTAGGTGTTTCAAAACATGTAGTTGATGTTGGTAATAAACAAGCTATATTCGATCTTCCTGATATAGTTATAGAGGAACATGGTTCAGTCGATATGGTTTTCAATAATGCTGGAGTAGCATTATCTTCAACAGTTGAAGAATCTACAGACGAAGACTGGGAATGGGGATTAAGCATTCTTCTTCACGGCGTTATCAATGGTACCAGAGCGTTCTTGCCTCATTTAAAAGATAGACCTGAAGCAGCTATTGTAAATACCTCCTCTATCTTTGGTTTGTTAAGTGTACCTAGTCAATCAATTTATCATGTTGGTAAATATGGAGTGAGAGGATTTACTGAAAGTTTGGCTTTAGAAATGAAAATGGAAAAATCTAATGTCGAGGTATATTCAGTTCATCCGGGTCATATTGGCACTAACATTGCAAATATTGGAGCGAAGAATGGAAAATTTGAGTTTGATCCAGACTCTCAAGAAGATGGCCCAAATATTTTTGGAAATAAAGCAAAAACTGTAGAGGAAGCAGGTCAATTATTCAAAGATAAAGCACCAATTAATGCAAACACTGCAGCAAAGATTATTTTAAAAAATATCAAAAAAAAGAATAAAAGAATCTTAGTAGGAGCTGACGCTCATGCTTATGATTTAATTCAAAGGCTATTTCCAAAATGGTACATTTATCTTTTACCCTTTGTATTTCTCATCAGAAGATTATTTCCAATGGACAAACCTTTGGATAGGTAGTTACATTTTAATTTTTGGATAATCTTTTAACTTAATATAATTTTCGGAA
>CABZRA010000038.1 GCA_902527995.1 uncultured SAR86 cluster bacterium | reverse complement strand
GAGTAATTTAAAAAAGTGGCTTACTAAAATTCCATCTAAAAATATAAAAAATATAGTTGGTGTTGGAGGAAATGCCAGACTCATCAATGAGATTCTCAATAAACAAGATAGGAAATCTTCTATAGATGAATTGAAAGCTTTAAAAAAAGAACTGGAGAACAAGAATTTTGATGAAAAAGTATCATTTTATTCTCTACCCGAGGATAGAGCCGATATTCTTGAATACGCTATTGCTATTTTTATTGAGATCATGGAATCTTTTCCTAACTCTTACCTATTTGATAGTTCTTGGAATATTGTTGATGGGGTGATGGAAAAAGAATTGCAGCAAAATAAAAATATTCAGGCAGCTTGAAATGATTTTTCTTCATCGATCTTTATGTCGATAAAGAAAGTTGCGCCTTTAGGCTTATTTGACTCGACTCCCACCGAATAACCCATCATCAAAGCTAAATTTTTGCTTATTGAAAGACCTAAACCTGTGCCGCCTTTTTCTGTCGATCGACCTTTGTCTATTCTATAAAATCTTTCAAAAACTCTTTCTTTGTATTTTTTTGGCACGCCTTTGCCTTCATCTGATACGGATAGTCTTATATAACCTTTAGAAGAGAAAGATTGTTCTATATTTATGAAAGCTTTTTTTGGTGAGTGCTTGATGGCATTACTTATGAAATTTGTCAGAATAATTTTTAAGGCAGCTCCATCAGCCATTACTCTAGTTTGTTTATTCAAATTATTTTGAACAACTAATTTTTTCTTATCTAAACTAGGTTTAAATTCTTCAATTGTATTTTTGGCAATTGAAAATAAATCTATAGACTCAATTGAGATCGGATATTCCCCTGCTTCCATGCTTGAAATTTTAAGCAAATCATTAACTATGGCTGTCATACGTTGTGATTGAGAAAATATTGCTTCTGTAAATAACTTAGCGTTTTCATTATCTTTGATTAGTTTATTTTCAATCAAAGTTTCAGCATTGGCTTGAATGACACTAATTGGTGTTCTTAATTCATGTGAGACATTGCCAATAAAATCTTCCCTCATTTTTTCGAAATTTTTAGATTTAGATATGTCACTAAAAACAACCAACATTTCATCTCTAAAGTCATCTTTTTTGGCGCTGACCAGATAAACGGTCTTAATTGATATTGGGCCTGAAATCTCTCTAACTAGGTCTTTCTTATTCCAAGCTTTTTCGATAAATTTTTTAAATTGAGGGTAGCTTATTTTTTCAAAAAGTTTATCGCCGATACTTAAGTCAGGAAAAAATTCTGAATTGATAGTTTTATTTAAATACAAAACTCGATATTTTTTATCAATTAAAATAACCCCCTGTCCCATTTTTGATAACACGGAGCTAAATTGTTCAGTTTGTTTAGTGAAATAGACTAGATCGCTTTCAACCTGACTAGATTCCTTTAGAAGCTCATCAAATATTTCTTCCGAAGCCACCTCTGGATCATCTTCAATTTTTTTGGCAATCAACTGAGCTGCTGAATTTACTAATCTTTTAAAATATTGATAGATGAAAAAGGTTGCAACAAATGAAATTACTAATAATAAACCGATACCTACGATTAGGTTTTCATTCAGAGAGATATTCTCTCTATAAAATATAGATCCAACCAAACTTACTGAAGATACAACTATTAATACCAACAGAAACAGTCTCAATTTTACCGAAAATTTCATTTATTCTGATTTATTAAAGAGATAGCCTTCTCCTCTAATAGTCTCTATTTTATCTCCGTATTTTCCAATTTTTGATCTCAATCTTTTGATATGAGTATCTACAGTTCTAGTGGTGACATCGTTGTTATAACCCCAAACCTTTTCAAGAAGATTATCTCTTGATTGAACTTTGTCAGCTTTCGATAAAAGATGTTTGAGTAATTTGAACTCTTTTGAAGTTAAAGATATTTTTTCATCGGACAAATAGACTTTATGCTTATTGTTATCTATTTTAAGATCTTCAAACTCAACTAAATCTTTATCATTTGATTGATTCTCTTTCGATGATCTTTTAAGCATACCGCCAACGCGCAGTAACAACTCTCTGACACTATAAGGTTTCACGACATAATCGTCAGCTCCTACTTCAAAACCCACCACTCTATCTACTTCCTCACCTTTAGCAGTCACCATAATAACTAAGATGTCCCTCAGGTTATCTGCAGCTCTAATGTGTCTACAAATATCTAAACCACTCATATCTGGCAGCATTAAATCAAGAATAACTAGACATATAGAATCATCATCCTCAAGAAACTTCATTGCCTCTTTACCATCAAGTGCTTTTGCAACTTTATAACCTTCACTTTCAAAATTAAATGCAAGGGTTTGAAGCAAATCCGGTTCGTCTTCGACTAATAAAATTTTATCTTTGCTCACGATCTAATTTTACAAGAAATAAATTCCAGTTGTTTAAAAAACCGATTTGTTTTTTATTTTCTAAAAGTTTTAAAACCTAAGCTAAATCTTTCGGACTTTTAATAAAATTTAACTCTCCTATTAAAGTATTAGGTTCAATTAAGTTTATTTGGCAGATAGAACAAGTCTTTAAATATATAGTTTTGAATTTGAGCATCTCTTCTGCAACATAAGAAATTGTTGGATTGTGTCCAAAAATAACAATATGTTTCTCATGGTTATTTTCTAGAATTAAACTTTCGTAATCTTGTAAATTCGCATGATACAAATCACCAACTACGTTTAATTTGACCGGGCTAAATTCTTTTTTAAAATATTTTGCAGTTGATAAAGCTCTATTGGCTGGGCTAGTAAAAAAAATAGGTGTCTTCTGAATATTCCCAAAAAACCAACGAGCCATTTTTGGTGCGTCTCTGTTGCCTCTCTCATTTAAAGGTCTGTCGAAATCATCTAGTGAGAGGTCTGACCAAGAAGATTTTGCATGCCTGATTAAGGTTAAAAGCATTAAAAAAAATAGTCTATCAAGTAACTTATAACAGCTAAAAAAACTGTCACTGAGATCAACAAAATCATCAATCCCTTCAGGTTAAATTTCTTATCCTCGTTCCTATCTGTCATAATAAGTTACATTAACATTAAATATTTATATGGCTAAAGAAGATTTGATTGAAATGGAGGGCGAAGTTATTGATACCATGCCCAACACTACCTTTAAAGTTAAATTAGAAAACGACCATATAATTACTGCCCATATTTCTGGAAAAATGAGGAAAAATTACATTCGTATCCTTACTGGAGATAAAGTAAAAGTTGAAATGACGCCTTATGATTTAACTAAAGGCAGGATTACTTTCAGAGCAAAATAAATTTATTTAGTTTGCTTTTCTTTTTCTTTATCAGATTGATGTTCTGAGAATAAAACCTTTATATCTCCATCCTCTAATTTAACAGTTACTACCCCA
>CABZRA010000037.1 GCA_902527995.1 uncultured SAR86 cluster bacterium | reverse complement strand
GGATAACCTAAGCCGTAAGCTAGACATATCTTCATATCTGGAGTTGATAACGAAGCAATAGACGAACCATCAATGTTTTCAATTATTGCGTGAATAATACTTTGCGGATGAATTATTACTTTTATCTTCTCTGGTTCTAAATCAAAAAGCCATCTTGCCTCAATAATTTCCAGAGCTTTATTCATTAAACTTGCTGAATCAATAAGATTCTTTTCTCCCATATTCCAAACTGGATGTTTTTTTGCTTCCTCTATTGTTACCTTTTCAGTTTCTGCAATCTTCTTTCCCCAAAAAGGGCCTCCTGAACAAGTTATGCTTACACTTTTTACATCTTCTCTATCTATGTTATGTAAACACTGATGAATTGCGCAATGTTCAGAATCGATTGGAATAATAGTAGCATCATATTTTTTCGCTTCAGATAGAAGTAATTTTCCTGCTACTACTAAAGGTTCCTTATTTGCTATAAGTATTTTTTTTCCTTCTCTAATAGACTTAAGTATTGAGTCTATTCCTACTATTCCTGAGAAAGCCGCGATTACAATGTCTACATCATTGTCTTCTATTAACTCATCCAAATTATCAGATACATATATATCAGAATAATTTTTCAAATCTTTTTCTTCGAAAATATTTTCAGAAAGAAATATATTAGTAGCTTTTGCTTTATTGGCCTGTTCAAGAATTAATTTTTTATTATTTCTAGCTACTAATGATTTTATTGAATATCCCTCATTACCTTCTATAACTTCCAAGGCAGATTTACCAATGGATCCAGTAGATCCTAAAATAAGAATTTTATTCATAATCCGAAGAAAATTATTAAACCAAAGAACACTGGCAATGTAACTAAATGACTATCTAATCTATCCGATAATCCTCCATGGCCTGGAAGTATGTTTCCAGAATCTTTAACTCCTTGAGTGCGCTTAAATTTACTTTGTAAATAATCCCCGACAATACTTGCTAAAGAAGAAATAAAAATTAAAAAAATAAAAACTGTTAGATTAGTATTTAATGTAAAAAGTAAAGGAAAATACCAAAATAATACTGATAAAAAAGCGACGCAAAAAGAACTACCTCCAATAACTCCTTCTAGAGTTTTATTTGGACTTGTAGATGGAAAAATTTTTGTTTTGCCTATTGTTTTTCCAATGTAATAAGCGCCGGCATCAGTAAGGACAGAAATCATAATTCCTAGGAAAAATAACTGTCTAAATTTCTCGAAAGCTGGTAAAAAAAGAACTAATAAAAGTATAAAAAATATTTGAATCCAAAAAAAAATATTCAATTGACTGGTAACTTTTACTAATTCAATTGTTAACAAAAAACATAACAATAAAAGTGTCAAATGAAAAATCTCTAAATTAGAGAAAAAAATTATAATTGTTGCTATTAAAGCTAAAATTACTCCAGTTATTTCTCTTTTAAACATGCTAATGGGATCTCTTTCCAAAACTTCTTTTTCTTTTTTTGTAATTTTCTAAAGCCCTCCTGAAATCTCTTCCTTTGAAATCAGGCCACAATTTTCTAAAAAAAATAAGCTCTGAATATGCTGCTTGCCAGATTAGGAAATTACTTAACCTTGATTCATTTCCAGTTCTGATAATAAGATCAGGATCTGGAGAAGCGTGTGTATCAAGATATGAATTAAATAACTGTTCGTTTATGCTCTTTTCTTCAAATTTATTTTTTGAAAAATCCTTAGCTATTTGCTTTGCCGCTTGAAGTACGTCCCATCTCCCCCCGTAGCTAATAGCTATATTTAAATTCATCTTAGGTTTGTATACACTTGTTAAACCCTTTGTTTCTGCAATTTTAACAATTATAGATTTTTTGAGTCTTGAAATATCTCCGATGAAATTTGCTCTAACGGAGTTCTTAATTAATTCTGGTGTTTCCTCTTTCATTGCATCAACAAAAAGTTCCATCAATGATTTAACTTCTTTTTTGCTTCGTTTCCAATTTTCTGTACTAAAGGCATAAAGAGTTAGATATTTAATATTATTTTTAACAGCAAATTCAATTGCGTTCCTTGCTGCCTTAACCCCTGCTTTATGCCCGTCTTTTTGTGAAAGATTATTTAGTTTGGCCCATCTGGAATTACCATCCATAATGATAGCAACGTGAGAAGGAATAGAGCTCATACTAAATTTCCAAGAGGTCTTTTTCTTTTTCCCTTAATAATGAATCTACCTTTTCTACATGCTGATCTGTAACTTCCTGTATTAAAATTTCGCCTTTTTTTAGATCATCCTCAGAAATTTCTTTTTCGTTAAAATATTCTTTTAACATGCCATTAGCGTCTCTTCTTTGGTTTCTAATCGATACTTTAGAATTTTCGGCCTCTGATTTCGCAACTTTGATAAGATCCTTTCTAGTTTCTTCCGTTAAATCTGGAAGAATGACCCTAATTGTTTCTCCAGAAGTAACCGGCTGCAATCCAAGATCAGACTTATGAATTGCTTTTTCTATTAGTGGGACATTATCTTTCTCCCAAGGAACTATTGCGAGGGTTTTAGCATCTTCAATAGAAATATTTGATACTTGTTTTAATGGTGTTGAATTTCCGTAATAGTCTATTTCTATAGAATCTAAAAGAGAGGTATTGGCTCGTCCTGTTCTGATTCTTTTGAAAGCGGTGTCAAGAGCCTCTAAAGTTTTATCCATGCCTTTATTTGCATCATCGAGAATATCTTCAATCATTTTTATAACTCAACCAAAGTACCAATATCTGTATTTTCGTTAATAATAGTTTCTAAAATAGCTTCTTCTGCATCCGCATTAAACACTCTTACACTTAAATTATTATCTCTGCAGAAACATAAAGAAGTTTGGTCCATAACCTTTAAATTTTTTGTAATGGCTTCTTCAAATGACAAATGATCATATTTAATTGCTTCTTTATTAATTTTTGGATCCTCAGAGTACACTCCATCGACATTTGTAGCTTTAAGCATTACATCGGCGTTAAGCTCTACAGCTCTGACACTTGCTGTGGAGTCTGTTGTAAATAACGGATTTCCTAATCCACCTACTAATATGACAATCTTGTCTTCGACTAAAGCTCTTTCAGCTTCTTCCTTACTATAAGCCTTTACAAAATTTCCTATTGCAAAAGAAGAAAAAAGACTATTCTCGCAATCATTTGAAGACAAAAAATTTGAAAGAGCTATACCGTTCATTATGGTAGACAACATTCCAATATAATCAGCGGAAACTTGATCTATGTTTAAAGAAGTCAATTCTCTTCCTCTGTAAATATTTCCTCCTCCAAGAACTAATGCAATTTGTATTTTTTTACTTTTAGCCGCTACCAAAGACTCCGATAGGCTAATAAAAGTTTTTTTATCAAATCCCTTTTCATTTGATCCTGAGAACCATTCTCCACTTACTTTTAAGAGCACTCTTCTAGTTTTAGACATATTTAATTTTTTAGTTGAGATTTTACTTCTTCGGCAAAATCCATTTTTTTAATCTCTATACCCTCTCCTAATTCGTATCTAAAAAATT
>CABZRA010000036.1 GCA_902527995.1 uncultured SAR86 cluster bacterium | reverse complement strand
AAACAACTTCAACGGAAGAATTGATAGATCAAATTAATATTTTAAACAACAATAAAAATGTTCATGGAATTCTTCTTCAACATCCCGTCCCAAATCAAATAGATGAAAGAAAATGTTTTGATGCTATAAAAATTGAAAAAGATGTGGATGGTGTTACTAGCTTAGGTTTTGGAAAAATGAGCATGCAAGAAAGGGCTTTTGGTTCATGCACACCTTTTGGGATTATGAGGTTATTAGACGAATACAAAATAAAATTAGAAGGAAAAACTGCTGTGGTAATTGGTAGAAGCCCTATTCTTGGAAAACCTATGGCAATGATGTTATTGAATAGAAATTGTACGGTGACGATATGTCATTCAAAGACGCAAAATCTTGAAAGTAAAGTAGGTGATGCAGATATTGTTGTAGGAGCAGTGGGTATTCCTAAGTTTATAAAAGGAAAATGGATTAAAAATGACGCTGTGGTGATTGATGCCGGATATCATCCTGAGAAGTGTGGAGACATAGAACTAGAGTCGATTATAAATAGATGTGAAGCTTACACTCCTGTCCCAGGCGGAGTTGGACCCATGACAATAAATACCTTGTTGCTACAGACTATTGAAAGCTGTGAACAAAATTTAAGTTGAGATTACTTTTCCCAGTATTCATTTTTCAGAAGTCTTTTGTACAATTTGCCCGTAGGATGACGAGGTAACTCTGGTCTAAAATCTATAGATTTAGGACATTTCACGTGAGAAATTTTTTCTCTGCAATAAGACATCAATTCTTGTTCAAGGTTATTATCTATTTCACTCATGTCTACTGGTTGCACAACAGCTTTTACTTCTTCTCCCATTTCCTCATTTGGAACACCAAAAACAGCCACATCAGCAACTTTAGGATGCATTACCAAAACATCCTCTGTTTCTTTAGGATAGATATTTACACCTCCAGATATAATCATAAAGGCTTTACGATCTGTTAAATATAAGTAGTCATCTTCATCTAAATAACCGACGTCTCCCAATGTAGAATATCCTTGTTTGGATCTTGAACCTTCGGTTTTTTCTGGATCGTTATGGTAAGTAAAACTTTGTGACGTTGGTCCTTCAAAATAAATAGTACCTTCCTCCCCTTTTGGAACCTCATTTCCATCATCGTCTAAAATATGGATTGGTCCCAATAAAGATTTACCCACTGTTCCTTTATGTTTTAACCACTCTTCAGAATTGCAAGCCACGAAACCGTTAAATTCGGTGCCAGCATAATACTCGTGAATAATTGGTCCCCACCAATCAATCATCTTTTCTTTAACTTCCACCGGACAGGGAGCTGCTGCATGAATAGCAACTTTGTGAGAACTTAAGTCATATTTATTAAAGATTGAAGGATCACTTTTTAAAAACCTTACAAACATTGTTGGAACCCATTGGGAATGAGTTATTTTGTATTCTTCTATTAATTTCAAAGCGACCTCAGGATCAAATTTTTCCATAACAATAGAAGTAGCTCCCAATGCTTGAAATCCGGTATTAAATCCCAGTGGCGCAGAATGATAAAGGGGAGCTGGAGATAAGTATATTGAATCAGAATTTGCACCATACATCCCTTCTACAACCCTAGTTAGTCCTAAATCTTCATCTTCTGGAGTGTAAGGTAAAGGATTAAGAGCAATTTCTCTGCTAACTCCTTTTGGTTTGCCTGTAGTACCTGAAGAATACAACATAGAAGAACCCTGACACTCATCATCAATTGCGTGAATAGGAAATTTAGAAATAGCTTCCTCAAGAGATTTATAGTCCTCATTTCCTCCATCAACCATAAATTTATGGACATCTTTTAGTAAAGGAGTTAACAAGGCAGCATTTTCTTCCAAAAAATTAGAAGTAATAAAAACTTTAGCTCCACAATCTTTAACAATATATTCGACTTCCTCTGGTTGTAATCTCCAACTTATTGCGGTGTAACGTAAACCACTTCTGTAGGCTGCGGCTGCAATAGGAAAGAAATATTTATGATTTTCCATCATAAAAGCCATACTATCTCCAGGATTCAAATCTAGAGATCTAAACAGATGAGCCATCTGGTTTGATATTTCATTTAGTTCTTGATGAGTTACTATTTCGCCACTTCCAGCCATAATTATTGCTGGTTTATCCTTAAACTTTGGTCCATTTACTCCCGGGTGCATTTTTTCTCCTTAATTGATATAAAATATTAATACTATCTGATCGAAATTAACAATGAAAAATCTAAAAAAACTTCCAGTCATTTGTTCGATGGGGGGATTGAATTCGGCAGGTCGTACTTCCGGCAATATTGGATACAAAAGATTAATCTATGAAAGTCTATCCGATGCTGATAAAAGCGAAGTTTTGAAAGACCTTATGTCTCTTTCAAAAGAAACTAAATCCGAAGAAGAAATTCTTGCTGCTACTTTAATAAGACAGATCGATAAAACTCTAGACCCCTCTGGTCTGATGACTAATCAAATAGGAGTGAATGCGGGTGCAAAATTACCAGATTTTTATGAAATTGATAATTTATATAACTCAAGACAACATCCTAAAGGAATAAAGATGACAGTCTTTGGGGTCAATGATGCTTTATATAACCTAGGTATCGATTGGCAAAACGAGATCCAGCCTTTACTTGATCCAAATAGGGTAGCTGTTTTTGCAGGGCCTGCAATTGGTCAATTAGATGAAAAAGGTTTAGGAGGCTTAATGCAATCAAGATTACAAAATAAAAGGGCTAGTTCAAAACATCTATCAATGTCATTAATTGAAATGTCAGCGGACTTTATAAACGCCTACATTTTAGGATCTGTCGGTAAAAGTGGGCAAGTTGCTGGAGCTTGTGCAACTTTTTTCTACAATTTAAATGCAGCAACAAACTTAATTAAATCAAATGAAATAGATTTCGCTGTAATAGGTTCAGCCGAAGCACCCATAAATCCAGAAGTGACAGATGGTTTTTTTGCTACAACTGGCATTGCAGATGACAAAAAAATAATAGCTATGCAAGAAAGACATGGTGAGATGACAGACACAGTAGATTTTTCCAAAGCGTGTCGCCCTTTTGGAGATAATTGCGGTTTGGTGTTAGGCGAATCTTCACAATTTGCAATTGTGACTTCTTTAGAATTTGCAGTAAAAATAGGAGCAGATATCTTATGTGCAGTCCCAGATGTATTCATAAACTCTGATGGAATAAAAAAATCAATTAGTTCCCCAGGAATTGGAAACTACATAACTATGGCTCAAGCATTTTCAAAGTATAAAAAGGACCATTCTGAGAATAAGGAAACTTGTGTTATTGCTCATGGAACAGGTACTTTTCAGAATAGAAGTACCGAATCTGACGTGTTGAGTAAATGCGCTAAATCACTAAATATGAGTAATCTTAAAGTAACCGGGTTAAAAGGCTACCTTGGTCACACAATGGGTCCTGCGGGTGGTGATCAATTATCTTGTGCATTGGGTATATTTTGTCATGGAATAATTCCTGGTCTAACTTCAACACCTAAACTCGCTGACGATGTTGTAACTGAAAATTTAAATTTTTGTATGCACAACGAAGATATAAATATTCAGGATTTAGATGCTTTCTTTCTAAACGCAAAAGGTTTTGGTGGTAATAATGCAACT
>CABZRA010000035.1 GCA_902527995.1 uncultured SAR86 cluster bacterium | reverse complement strand
AGAAGGAATCCTCACCGATATTTACCCCATCTTGAAATGATGCTTTAAGCAAGGCATCTATATAATCAAAACCTTTTGAGTGCTTATCTATTATTGGAAAAAGAGAATAAGCTTTTCTAGCGGGTTTACCTATAGGTGAGAAAATTTCTTTTATCTCATAGTCATATTTTCTTCCTTCTCTTGCTGCATCGGAAAGAAAGTATTTTGCCTTATAGGTTGGGATAGCCATCATGCGCATTAACATAGGCAAGACTGGTCGCGTTATTAGATTTATTGGATAATCTTTTTTTAATTGTTTTACACGTTTTGCACTGATAAAAGTATATGGGCTATTCAAGGAAGGGTAATAAGTTAAATTTAATAAACTATCTGAATTTAATTTTTCAGGCGCTTTAACGGATAAAGGGGCAATGGATTCATTAGTGGATGTCTTTTTTGCTCCAAGTTCAGTAAGTCTTTCCTCTAAATAATTTAATCGATCTACTCCCCAGTACAATTCTTTTTCATAATAAAAAGCTGATCCAAAATAATAATTGCAATCATTTCTAATTTTATTTCCTTTTGCTATAACTTCACTAACTCTACTCATAGGGGAATTAAATTGTTTTTGAAGTATAGAGAGTTCTTCTTCATCGTTGTTCCACAAATGCATACTTACTTTCTTAGCTATTTCGATAAAATTGTTAGGATCGGTCGAGGCGAGAATAGAGTTTGCCTTATTTACTAAAGACTTTTCAGGATATGAGTCTCCATTGAATTCAACACCATAATAAGGTGAAATTCTTTTAACATCTTCAAGGCAATGTTTTTCATATAAATCTGGTTCATGTAAAGCATCAGGGTTTTCTTCACCAACTAAAATAGGAATTAGATCAACAGAATATTCTTCTTTTAGATTTTCCACAAATTGAATCGTTAAATGAGAATAAGGGTCATCAGTTTTATGAAAATATAAAACTTCATGATTTCTATTTTCCTTTATCCTTTTAGATTCTGATTTCTCTCTAAAGGCTTTAAGATTTTTATAGCTTGAAAAAGAATTCATAGCTTTGTTACGAGCTTTGTACATGAAGGTTCTTCTGTTAAGAAAATTTCTAATAGCTTTTTTTATCAAAATCTTTCATCTCCCGAATGAATACGACTATATAAATCATGATCAATTTCTATGTAATTATCTTTTTTAAAAAAATAAAGTTTGTCTTTAATCAAACTTGGATCGAACCCTTGTTTCTTGAGGTCTTCTTTTTGATGTTTAAAAGTTCCAGTTGTTTGCATTTCCTTAGTCAGTCTCAGAAAATATGGCTTTTGAAAAGTATTAAGATTTTTATCAACGTGTTCAATAAAACTTTTGAAGGAAAATTCATCAGATACATTCATAGCTGCCATACCAGCCTTGCCTTCAGCAGAATCAACCTGAACACCGTATACGTTACAGTCCATAACTCCACTGGCATTGTTTAATATAGCGGCAACTTCCATAGTCGATACATTTTCACTTTTCCATCTATAAGTATCTCCAACTCTGTCGGCAAAAGACAACCAATTGTTATCGTGAAGAGTAATCAAATCACCCGTATTAAAATATTGATCTCCAGTTTTAAATACGTTTTGAAGAATTTTTTTATTAGAAGCTTGGGTATCTAAATAACCTTGAAATTTTGCAGACGAGCTAATTTTTTGAATATATAGTCCGGTTTCACCTTCTGACACTTTAGTACAGAATCCTTTATCATTTAATATTGGAGAACCGTCATCTTTATTACAATGAATAATTGTAGAGTCTGATCGTTTTCTTCCAATCATTCCAGATCTTCCAAAGGAATTAATTGTCATACCTACAGCCTCGGTAGCTCCATAAATTTCCACGATTTTATTGATATTAAATCTTTTTTGAAAAGACTCCCAAATATCTGGCCTCAAGCCATTTCCTGAGATCTGAGTAATTGGATTGTCTCTATCTCCATCGGAGGGAGGTAAATTCATTAAATATCTACAAAGTTCACCAACGTAAATAAATTTGTTTACATTATGTTTTTTTACGTCATTCCAAAAATCAGAGGCTGAGAATTTTGATTTTATTACGTTAGTGCATCCGCTTCTTAAGCTAGCTGCCCACCCTAGGATTAAGCCAGTAGAGTGATACAAAGGAAGAGTCATATATAAACGGTCATTTTTGTTGAAATTAAAACAAAGAAAATGTCCTGCGAAAGAACCTTTAACTAACTTAGCATGATCTACTAAAGCAGCTTTAGGAAGACCAGTTGTTCCTGACGTAAAAATATATGCAGCAACGTCTTTCATAATTGGTTGATAGGGAATGAAAGTTGAGAATTGTTTTGATAATTTTTTAATATCTTCAATTTGGTCTGGTATCTTCTCATTGTCTTCCATACCAAAGACAGGAATATTTTTTAATTCACTATCACCTAATGCTGAATTTAATTTTTCTAAATGAGATGCTCCTGCAGTGATTAATTTAACATCGGAAATACCAATTACGTGTTTTAAACCTTCTCCTGAAACGGTGGTATTAATTAATGCAGCTAAAGATCCAACTCTAAAAGAAGCAAGAAGTAACATTAAAAAATCTGGACTATTGTCCATCAAAATAGCAAAACAATCTCCATTGCTTATATTTTGAGATTTTAAAAAACCCGCATATTTATTGGTTTGTTCGTCTGCCTCTTTCCATGTGATTTCATCTCCCTCAAAAATAAAAGCGATATCATTGGGACGTTTCTTTACATTGTTGTCAAAAAAATTAAGAAGAGAAAGTTTCTTATTGTCTTTCCAAACAAAAAGAAATCTAGGTAAGCCAAGGATGTAATAAGAAAGGTCTTCATAAATTCCTAAGATCTTCCATTTTAATTTTTTCATAATTTCACCTAAGAGTTCTATTTTTATCAATTATTGGTAAAAAATCTATCGTAAATATAGAAAGGAAGATAGATTAAGCCAAGAGCTAATAATCCTAATACAAAGAATATTGGGAGATGTGCAGGCGGATCGGGCATAAAAGCTGTTAAATTTGCCCCGTCAGGAAATTTAATCAAATACCAATAATTTGCAGGAGAGCCATCTACAAAGAAATTAATTGTGACATTGATTAAATAAATTATCGCCACTACTGGAATGCTTATTAAGATAGTTTTTTTTAATTCCTCAAAATTTGGTCTATTTCTAAAAGTAATTGCTGATAGCATGATCGCAAACAAAAGGAGTCCGTGTGAAAAAAAGTAAAGTAAAAAATTTGCGTCAGGAAATTTAAAGGGCACATCTGGCTGAGTTAGTGCCATAGAACATCCCCCAAGACCCCAAAAAAAGCCCAAATTGAAAAAAGTTTTTTGATTAGTTAATAAAAATATAGAAATTGTGAAAGAGGAAAGATGACACATATGAAAGGGGAGCATTTCAAAAAATTCGTATCGATCGGGGTAGAGATACGGGTAATAAAAAGCTTTACCAAATTCATTAACAATCATCACGATCGCTAAAAGACTAGTAAATGTATATAAACTTTCTCTAGTTTTATTTTTTAATAGGTAAGGAATTAGAAGAGAAATTATTAATGTAAATAATATAGTTAAAACATGGTCAGTACCAAAAATCTCAAATGTTTCGGTATTTTTCATATGTTATGAAGCTTTTATTTAAATTTTCTTAAACAGGTCACCGTAGAATTCTTCAAATTTTCCTTGAAGTCTTTGCATTCCGTTTATCCAACGATCATAGTCATTTGCTTTTCTACTAATGTATTCAAGAACTTCTTTGTGAGGAGTAATAAGAAATTGCTCTTTTTCGATAGCTTTTAGAACTGCAGTTGCACACTCTTCTGGTTCAATCATACCGTCAACACCTGCGGTACCTGCGCCATTGGCTGTCATCGCAGTATTGACTGCTTGCGGACATAAACACGAAACGCCAATACCTTTTTTCCCATAGGTTATTTTGATCCATTCTGCCAAACTTAACGCTGCTGCCTTTGTTACGGAGTAGGGAGCAAGTCCAACTTGAGTAAGAAGACCTGCTGCAGA
>CABZRA010000034.1 GCA_902527995.1 uncultured SAR86 cluster bacterium | reverse complement strand
TGGATAAATTTTAGAAGCTAATCTTGCGGGATAAAAACAAACAGAAATCGTCATTGTCAATGCAGCTAAAATAATTAAGGCGATCCAATTCCATCTTAAATCGGTAGGAAAATAATTTATAAAATAAGAATCACGCATTAAAAAGCTTAATAAAACTTCCATATAGTCGGTTGATAAAAAAAATGTGATCAGAAGCCCAAAGAAAAGTCCAATCAGAGTGCCAACTAAAGATATGATGGAGCCCAAATACAAAAAAATCTTTTGGATTTCAAAATTAGACATTCCTATTGTTTTTAATATTGCTAGCTGAGATCTTTTGTCATTAATCATCATCATTAACATTGAAATAATGTTAAACGCTGCCACAACTATTATTAAAAAAAGTAATAATCCAACTAAAACTCTTTCTTGCATGATTGCTTCAAAAAGAGAGCCATAGGAATTTGTCCAGTCTTTAGAGGTTAATAATTGATTTGTTTGTGTTTCTGCATCTGTTAAAGCCGTTAAAGACAAAGTGCCGGCTTTGAATAAGTCATCAAATTTCAATCTAAGTCCATGCACTTTATTGTCTAGTGACATAAGTTTTGAAGCATCACTAATGTTTATGAATGCATTTGTTTGATCTAATTCTGGCGAACCTACCCTAAAGATTCCAGAAACTGTGAAAGTTTTTATTTTAGGAAAGTACCCTGCAAACGATGCATTTGTGTCCGGGATCATTAAAGCAATTTCATCACCAATACCAGCATTAAGCTTTCTACTTTGAGATAACCCTAAAACAATATTAAAAGAGCTTGCTTCAAGAGAATCTAAAGAACCTTGCAACATAAAATCATTCACTACAGAAACAGACTTTTCAAATTCGGGTTTAATCCCAAAAACTTTAGTTCCTAGTACTTCCCCTTTATGACTTAATAAAGATTGGCTTTCAATGAAAGGTGCCAAGCCAATTATTTCGTCATTTTTTTTTAGTTCTATATAAATTAATTCCCAGTTATCTATTGGTCTGATGCCTTCAATAGAGGCATGAGGTATTGTGTTAAGTATTCTTTCTCTTAGCTCTCTTTCGAAACCGTTCATCACTGAAGTGACAACAATCAGTACCGCAACTCCTAAGGCGATACAAGCAAAAGAAAGTCCTGTTACGAAAGAAAGAAAGCCCTCTTTTCGAGCTTTCAAAAATCTAATGGCTATTAAAAAAGATAGATCTTTTAATATCATTAGACATTGTTTAAATCGATTACTTCAGAGTTTGTTCTTTAGTAGATTCAAATTGCTTACCAGAATACGGAGGCATCATTGGCCCTAACAAGTCAGCAGAAAACTGCCTGTAAATAGCTTTAGCATGGCTGAAAGCTTTGAACCCATCAAATCCGTGGTAGTTTCCTATACCGCTCGGTCCAACTCCTCCAAAAGGTAAGTCTTCTTGTCCGATGTGCCAAATTACATCATTGATAGTTACTCCTCCGGAAATAGTATTATTTAAAACTTTATCTTCTCGTTCTTTGTTTTTTCCAAAATAGTAAAGCCCTAAGGGACGATCCTTTGAATTTACGTAATCGATTGTTTCTTGAAAGTTTTCATATTCTTTTACAGGAAGAACTGGACCAAATATTTCTTCTTTCATTATTTTCATATCATCCGTAGGATTCATGATTAAAGTTGGAGGTATTTTATGAACTTCTTGCTGAGAAAAATCTTCATTTGCAGGGTTAATTACTTTAACCTCAGCACCTTTTTCTTTAGCATCTTCGATTAGATCATTGAGTCTGTCATAGTGTTTTTCGTTGATAACAGAAGTGTAATCGGGATTATATTTCAAAGAATCGTAAGACTTTTCTATAGCCTCTTTAGATTTCTCATAAAATTCTTCAGATTTTCCCTTTGGAACCATTACGTAATCAGGAGCCAAACAAATTTGACCAGCATTCATTGTTTTACCCCTCATAATTCTAGTAGTTGCAGATTTCATATCAGCATCGTCATCAACTATTACTGGTGACTTACCACCTAATTCTAAAGTTACTGGAACTAAATTTTCTGCGGCTGACTTCATAACTAGTTTTCCAGTATTCGTACTCCCGGTAAATAATAAATGATCAAAAGGTAGTGCGCTAAAAGCCGCCCCAACATCTGGTCCGCCAGTAAAAACTGCAGCTTCGGCTGAATCAAAATACTCTTGAAACATTTTTTTAGTCAATTCAGATGTCTCAGGAGTAAATTCAGAGGGTTTAATCATGACTCGGTTTCCAGCGGCAAAAATTGTACCTAAAGGAGCCAAAACCAAATTGATAGGAAAGTTCCAAGGGCTGATAACGCCAACTGTACCAAGAGGTTGATATTTAACTTTAGACTTAGCTCCCAGCAAACTCATTAATGTTTTAACTACAAAAGGTTGTGAAGCATTGCTATTTCGTTTTTCATCTTTCATCCAATTTTTTACATTTTCTTTAGCGTAATTCAAAGAGCCTATCGTGCTCATAATCTCTGACATAAAACCTGCTCTGGGGTCTCTGCTTCCAAAATCTGCTGTAATTGCTTCAAGTATTTCTACATGGTATTTCTTCAACATATCAACCGATCTAGAAAGTCTATCTTGTCTAAGCTCTAAGCTTGGAATGCCCTCGTCGATATATAATTTTTTTTGGAGTTTTAAAATATTCTCCATTTCTTGAATTGTTTCGTTTGTCATAGTTTTACTCCTAATTGATCAAGATCTCATTTTTTTATCTTTTTCATTACTTTTTTTAATCGTTTCTCTAATGTTTGTCCAGTCTTCGTCTTTTAATTTTCCAAGACTAGAAAAAGTTCCACCAGCAGATAGATAAGCACCGCCATCTATGGCAATAGTTTGACCAGTGAGATAATCACAACCATCAGCCATGAGAAAAGTAGCTAAATTACCAAGCTCACTCATTTCTCCTACTCGACCCATAGGGTTTGAAGACATGGAGCTTTGATCCATAGCGCCTTCAGTTGCTTCGGTATCAGGACTTAACCTCGACCAGGCTCCTTCAGTTGGAAAAGGTCCAGGAGCAATGCAATTTAACCTTATGTTGTGAGGACCCCACTCTACAGCTAGAGATTTGGTCATAGCATTTATTCCGGATTTAGACATGGCTGAAGGGACTACAAAAGGAGATCCAGTCCAAACCCAAGTTGTAGTGATCGAAAGGATTGTGCCGGGTTGTTTAAGTTCTATCCATTTTTTGCCAACGGTATTAGTCATATTAAAAGTGCCGTGAAAAACAATGGAAGCAATGGCGTTAAACCCATTTGGAGATAAGTCATTAGTTCTACTAATAAAATTACCCGCAGCATTATTAACTAATCCATCCAAAGGTCCTTCATCGAAAACGTTATTGATTGTTTCTTCAATAGCTAAAGAATCTCTTATATCTAAACTATGAGCTATTATTTTTCCTTTTGTTTCATTAGCAAGTTCCTTGGCAGTTTTTTGAAGCACTTCATCTCTTCGGCCACAAATTATTACTTCAGCTCCATAAGTTAAAAAATGCCTCGACATCTCTTTTCCTAAACCGCTGCCGCCACCAGTGACCAAAATTCTTTTTCCTTCTAATAAACTTTTATCAAACATTAAATCTTCTCCACAGTGAAATATCTTCTCTGATTAGAAAGTATAAATATTATTAATAAGATTGCTAGAGAAGATAATAGTAAGTATGGAATTTCTGGAGATAAAATATATAGAGGCATTATGACAATTGGAACAAGAATATGGCCAATTGGAAACACCATATTTAGAAGTCCGTTGGCTGCACCTTGTTCATCTTTTGAAACGGACAATGACAACATAGTTATGTTACCCGCCCTAGCTAAACCCATACCTAAGCCCTTAAGCATCAATCCCAAATATAACCCAGATATCGAAGATGCTTGAGACAGAGATAAAAAACCTAAAAAAACTATTAATAAACCCCATTTAATAAGACTCAACGGCTTGATTTTATAATTTTGAACTATTACCAATTGCGAAAACATTGAGGCTAAGGCAACAATAGAAAATCCAATCGCAACAGTTGAATATACTTCTGATTGATTAGCGAGAATTACGTCTTTGACAAAAATTGAACTCGTTAATACTAATCCTGCATTTGAAAGACCCATAAAAGAGGCAATAACTAATGATGGCCAGACTCTTGAGTCAAACATAC
>CABZRA010000033.1 GCA_902527995.1 uncultured SAR86 cluster bacterium | reverse complement strand
TTTTCACTCTATATTTTTTATATTGGTTTCTATAGCGGCACTAAGTTCTTCGGTTTCTTTGATAGAGCCGTTCACTGCATGGATCGAAGAGGAAAATATTTTCTCAAGACTTAAAGGGGTAATAATTTTAGGTTTGATTGCTTGGCTAATTGGTTTGGGCACAGTTTTTTCAGACAATATTTGGGCAGAATACGAAATTTATGGAATGAATTTCTTTGAGGTTGTAGCTATCTTAACCGACCAATTTATGTTGCCTTTAGGAGGCCTCTTGATTTGTATATTAGTAGGTTTTTATGTGCCAAAATTTGATTTTATGAAAGAAACAAATCTTTCAAGCAACTTCTCAATTGTTTTTAATATTTGTTTGAAATTTGTGGCACCAGTTTCGGTATTACTCATCTTTGGTTACGCTTTAAGTTAATGATCGTATATTATTTAATCTCTGCTTGGGCGCTGATCGGAGTAATAGCTTTCTTATATCTAATCAAAGAACCAGCACCCTATGGAAAGCATATAAAGGAAACCCATAAATATTCTATGGGCGCGAAAACTGGTTGGATTTTAATGGAGTCTCCGGCATTTTATTTAATGCTCACATTTTTTATTCTTCATGGAGATTATGAAAATAAAGTACATTTAGTATTAACTTTCGTATTTTGTTTACATTACTTCAATAGAAGCTTTTTATGGCCATTGCGCGCTCAAACAAATTCTAAAAAAATGCCATTAAATGTTGTTATGTCTGCATTCGCATTCAATGTAGTGAACGTTTTTTTTCAAGGAACTTGGTTATTCTTTCTAATAGACTATTCTTCTAACTGGTTATTAAGTGTTTGGTTTTTTCTTGGAATAATAATTTTTTTCACTGGAATGGCTATTAATATAATTTCGGATGAGATTATGATAAATCTTAAAAAATCTAATGACGGAAAATACTCTATTCCAAAAGGGTTTTTATTTTCAAAGGTTAGCTGTCCAAACTATTTTGGGGAGTTTTTAGAATGGTTAGGATGGGCATTAATGACAATGAATTTAGCGGGGTTTGTTTTTTTCTTTTGGACTTTGGCAAATCTTTTGCCAAGAGCAATGTCAAACCATAAATGGTTTAATAAAGAATTTGATGATTATCCAAAAAATAGAAAAGCAGTGATTCCAGGAATAATTTAATCTAATAAGTTGATCCATTCTTTTAATTTGCCTTTTTCGAAGTACAAAACATAATGAATACTCGTAATTTTATTTTCTCCAATTTGAAAGGTTCCAATATAGTCCCATCTATCTGAATCAAAAGAATTCCTTATCGCAGGAGAGCCCATAATGAATTGAACTTGAGCATTTGTTAGACCTTCTTCAAGCTGTTCTAACATGTCGGCAGTGACTATATTTCCTTGGGCAACAGGTACTTGGTAGAAACTATTAGAGCAGGCAGTAATGCAAATAAAAATTAAAGGATATAAAATAAATTTTCTAAACATCTTGAAATCCAATTAAATTATACTATTTAAAGATATATGGCTGAAGATAAAAACCTTAGAGAAGCGGGATTAAAAGTAACTCTCCCAAGGATAAGAATTCTTGAAATTTTTGAGGAATCTGAAACTAAACATCTTAGTGCCGACGAGGTCTATAAAAAACTGGTCGAAGCTGGCGACGAAGTCGGGCTTGCAACGGTTTATCGAGTTTTAACCCAATTCGAATCTGCTGGAATACTTCTAAAGCAAAATTTTGAAAACGGTCATTCTGTTTATGAGCTAACACCAAACGACCATCATGATCATATGGTATGTTTAAAAACTGGGAATGTGATTGAATTTACAAATGAAATAATAGAAGAGCAACAAGAGAAACTCGCCTCCGAAAGAGGTTATAAAATTGTAGACCATAGATTGGTACTTTATGTGGAGCCCATTAACAATGACGAGTAATGAAAAAGATTTAAGCTCAGAGCAAGACAAAGAGCTAAAAGACGACGAGTCTGAAATTCCGTTAAATGGCACGGAGAATGAAATAGAAGAAAGGGAAGAAGCTGTTGAGCAAACTGATGACACATCTCAAGTAAACCAACTTGAAGAAAAATTACTTAGAGCGCAAGCTGAGATACAAAATTTAAGAAGAATTTCTCAAAACGAATTAACTAAAGCAAGATTATATGGAAGCGAAAATTTAGTTAAGGACCTTATTCCATCAATCGATAATTTATTTAGAACTCTTGAAAATCAAGATACAGAAAATAAAACAGTTCCTTCTGAAGGAGTTTCTTTAATAGTTAGAGAGATGGTTTCAGCACTTGAAAAGAATGGTATTTCAGTAATTGATCCTAAAGGGGAAGAGTTTAATCCTAAAGAACATGAGGCTCTCTCGGTGACTGAAAATGACGAAGAAAAACCTAATATTGTTCTTGAGGTGTTTCAGAAAGGATTCAAATTTAAGGATAGAGTAATAAAACCAGCAATGGTAGTTGTAAATAAAAAGTAAAAAAAAACTTGAAATAATTTTTATTGCCCTTAATTAACGTATGTAACTATTTAAGAGGTAAATATGGCTAAAATTATTGGTATTGATTTAGGAACTACTAATTCTTGTTTGGCTATCATGGACGGTGATCAAGCCAAAGTAATTGAAAATGCTGAGGGCGGAAGAACCACACCATCTATTGTGGCTTATACCGATGGCGAAACACTAGTCGGTCAAAGTGCCAAAAGGCAATCTGTTACAAACCCCGAAAATACTCTATATGCAATAAAAAGACTCATAGGAAGAAAGTTTGATGACGAAGTAGTTAAAAAAGATAAGGAGATGACTCCTTTCAAAATAATCAAAGCGAAAAATGGAGATGCTTGGGTCAATGCAAATGGAGAAGATCTAGCTCCGCAGCAAGTTTCTGCACAAGTTTTAGCTAAGATGAAAAAATCTGCAGAAGATTATTTAGGTCATGAAGTTAAAGAAGCTGTAATTACCGTTCCTGCATATTTTAACGATTCTCAAAGACAAGCAACCAAGGATGCGGGAAAAATAGCTGGTTTAGAGGTTAAAAGAATTATTAACGAACCAACTGCTGCTGCATTAGCTTTTGGCTTAGATAAAAAAACTGGAGATCAGAAAATTGCTGTTTTCGATCTTGGAGGAGGTACGTTTGATATTTCTATTATAGAGCTTGCTGAAATTGACGGAGAAAAACAGTTTGAGGTGCTTTCGACGAATGGCGATACTTTTTTAGGTGGAGAAGATTTCGATTTAGCTTTAATTGATTTTCTTGTTGATGAATTTAAAAGTGAACAAAACTTTGATTTAAGAAAAGATCCTGCTGCTTTGCAAAGATTGAAAGAAGCTGCAGAAAAAGCAAAAATCGAACTTTCTTCAAATCAGCAAACAGAAGTAAATCTTCCTTATATAACTGCTGATGCATCTGGACCCAAACACTTACTAATAAAAGTAACAAGATCTAAATTAGAATCTTTAGTTGAAAAGCTTGTTGCCAAAAGTCTTAAACCAGTTGAGGTTGCTTTAAAAGATGCAAAATTAAAACCGACCGAGATAAATGACGTAATTTTAGTTGGCGGACAAACTCGCATGCCATTAGTCCAAGAAAAGGTTAAAGAGTTTTTTGGAAAAGAGCCTAGAAAAGATATAAATCCTGATGAGGCAGTTGCTGTAGGTGCGGCGGTTCAAGGAGCAGTATTGTCTGGAGACGTCACCGACATCTTACTTTTAGATGTCACTCCTTTAACCCTTGGGATTGAAACTATGGGAGGCGTAATGACCCCATTAATAGAAAAAAACACCACTATTCCCACGAATAAGTCTCAAATATTCTCTACTGCGGAGGATAATCAAACTGCAGTAACAGTTAATGTTGTTCAAGGTGAAAGAAAACAAGCTAAAGAAAACAAACAACTTGGTTTATTCAATTTAGACGGGATTCCAGCTGCACCTAGAGGAATGCCGCAAATTGAAGTTTCTTTTGATATAGATGCTAATGGTATTTTGAATGTATCTGCAAAAGACAAAGCCACCAATAAAGAACAATCAATTACCATTCAGGCTTCTAGCGGACTTTCTGAAGATGAGATAGAAAAAATGGTAGCTGAGGCAGAGGCAAATGCTGATGAAGATAAAAAATTTGAAGAGATGGTTCAAGCTAGAAACGCAGCAGATACTCTGATACATGGTTGTAAAAAAACTTTAGAAGAGTCTGCTGATAAAGTTGAAGAACAAGAAAAAACTCAGATAGAAGAAGCAATCTCTGCTTTGGAAGAAGAGTTAAAAGGCGATGATAAAGAAGCAATAGAAGAAAAAACTAAAATGCTAGCCGATGCTTCATCTTCTCTTGCACAAAGACTGTATCAAGAACAACAAACTAATGCTTCCGAGGACAATACAGATTCTCCTCAAGACTCTGACGATTCGGCCGTAGATGCAGATTTTGAAGAGGTAAAAGAAGAAAATAAAAATTAAGTTAATTTCCAACATCGATGAGTAAAAGAGATTACTATGAGGTGTTGGG
>CABZRA010000032.1 GCA_902527995.1 uncultured SAR86 cluster bacterium | reverse complement strand
ATTCCAGCATTTGAACAGAAAATATCAATTCTTCCGATATCTTCGTTTGCAGTATTTATTAAATCAATAATCTCACTTTCTATAGCAACATTAGTTTTTTTAAACTTAACATCAATTTCTTTCGCAGTTTTTTCTCCTTCAATGTCATCAAGATCAGCAATCAAAACATAAGCTGCTCCAGCTTTTTTAAAAGCTTTTGCTAATGCCTTGCCGATACCATTAGCTCCTCCAGTGACAATGATAGATTTATTTGATACTTCCATTGGATTTTAAAAGTTCAACTGCTTCTTTACGCATATCAATCTTGGCAATTTTTCCTGAGGCAATTCTTGGAAGCTTATCTTTTTGAAATCTGTAGTGAGTAGGTATTTTGAAATTTGCAATTTTTTCAGCAAGGAAACTTGAAATCTCTTCTTCTGAAAGATTTGAATCTTCTCTTATACATATATAGGTAGCTAATATTTCACCTAAGCGATCGTCTGGTACACCAAAAACAGAAGCTTCTAAAACAGAGGGATGTTCACAAATCATTGACTCTACTTCAATACACGAAATATTTTCACCACCTCTAATCACTAGATCTTTTTTTCTGTCGTTAATATATAAAAATCCTTGATCGTCTAAATAACCAATATCTCCAGTTTTAACCCAGCCATCTGAAGTCAGGGCTTGATCTGTTGCTTCTTGGTTTTTCCAATAACCTTTAAAAGTTGAAGCAGATTTAATACAAACTTCACCACTGACATTTGTGGATAAATCATTTCCGTCGTCATCAATAATTTTTAAATCCATCAATAATGGTAAGGCGTATCCAGTACTTTCAGGTTTTAGAACATAAACTTCACCAGCATTATTTGCTCCTAAAGCATTGGTTTCAGTCATTCCATAACCAATCCCAGGATTCGTTTTTGGTAAATATTCTTTTTGTTTTCTTACCTGCTCTGGAGGCCTTGCTGAACCACCACCTAATAAATCTTTTAGAGTATCTATATTTCTGGGATTCTTTCTTTGTGCCTCAACAATTTCAGATGACATTGTTGGAACGCCAGTGAAGGCTGAAATTTTTTCAGCTTCGATCAAATCGAGAGCTTTTTCAGGATCCCATTTGTACATCATTACAGTTTTTCGTCCTACAGCTATAGAAAGCAAAAAGATTGCATGACAACCAGTTACATGGAAAAGTGGAACACTTAACAATGTTGCAGTTTGATAATTATTTTCAGAATCTTCTTCTGAATCTTTTTCTGTTTCTATTTCGGCAAGCTTTCCCATGGTTGTAATAGTTATCCAATAAAAGGGTGCAAAAATTATTCCTCTATGGGTCAAAACAACTCCTTTAGGATGTCCGGTACTTCCTGAGGTGTACATAATTGAAGCTTCATCTTCTGGAAAAATTTCAATTTCGGTTTTCAAGTCTATACTTGAATCTTTAATTATTTGATCAAAATTTATTTGAGAATGATCTGGATTGGATGATCTAACAGCTATTCTAGGTAAGTTAGGAAGTATGTCTTGAACTCTATCCAACCTTTCCTCGTCAGCAATAAATAATTTTGCTTCGCTGTTAACCAGTCCGTATTCTAATTCGTCACCTTTCCACCAGGAGTTTAGCGGAACAGCGATAGCTCCAATTGATGTTGTAGCAATATAAGTAAACATCCATTCAGGGTAATTGCGCATAGAAAAAGCAACTTTATCTCCTTTTTTAATACCAAAATCATTAACTAAAGCATTTGCAAGTTGATTTGATTTTTCCATTGTTTCTTTAAATTGGAATCTTTCTCCCTCGTAAACAATATGCGTCCAGTCTCCATGCATAAATCCAAGTTGATAGTATTCTCTCAGATTAGCAGGAGCTTTATCAAAAACATGATAATCGTTACCTCTAATTTCTGTTGTTGATAGAGATAATAGACCTTCTTTTGTTACCTCATTTAAAAGTTCTAATCTACCATCAACTGATAAAAGTTTATTTTCCATTTTTAAACTATTGTGCCTCCATCAACTACCAATGTGTGACCATTTACAAAACTACCAGCATCAGAAGCTAGGAATACTGCAGCCCCCGCAATTTCATCGGGTTCACCAATTCTCCTCATAGGACAGGTTGCAGTGGATTGTTTTAAAATTTCAGGATTTTCCCAAAGCGCCTTTGCGAAATCTGTTCTGAATAATCCAGGCGCGATAGCATTAGTTCTAATGTTATGTTGACCAAATTCTAAAGCATAATTTTTAACGAGCATTATGTCGGCAGCTTTAGAAATGTTGTAAGCACCAATTACTGGACTTGCATTTAATCCGCCTATGGAAGAAACAACAATTATGCTTCCGCCTTTATTTTCTATCATTTCAGGAATAACCATTTGGCATAAATTATGATTACTTTTTATGTTGTTATTCATGATTTTTTCAAAAGCATCGTCCGGGATATCTTTAATTGAACCAAAAAATGGATTTGAAGCAGCATTACATACAAGTATGTCAATTTTTCCCAATTGAGATCTTGTGTCTGCTACAAGCATCTCTAGTGCAGTTTTGTCTGAAATATTACAAGGAATTACAATCGCTTTTCCTTTTTCACCATATAATGGAGTAGTTTCTGAGTTATTAATTTCATCAGCGGTTGCTTGGCATATATCTGCTTTTCTACTGGAAATAACTACGTTGGCTCCATGAAGAGCCATTGCTGTTGCAATAGATTTCCCTAGACCCTTAGATGATCCAGTAATGATTGCATTCTTCCCCCTTAAATCAAACATTACTTTCCCTTCCAGTTTGGTAATCTTTTTTCAGCAAACGCAACGGGGCCTTCAATAAAATCTTCACTGCCAAATAAATCCTTCACAGCTGAATAATGTACACCCATAGATTTTTCTAAATCTGGCTCATTAAAGTTTTCATAAGCAACTTGTTTTGTTGCTCTTATTGACATTGGTGAGCATTCTTCAATTTGTTTGGCCCAAGATTTAGCAGAATCAAGAAGATTTTCTGGTTCAACAACTTCATTAACAAATCCTAAGCGCATTCCTTCTTCTGCAGAAACATGCCTTCCGGTAAGCATCATTCCTAAAGCATTCTTCATACCAATTTGCCTAGGTAGTCTTTGCATTCCTCCAGCCAAAGCTGCCAATCCAACTTTGGGTTCAGGCAAAGCAAATTTTGCATTGGTTGAAGCTACTATTAAATCGCATGCGAGAGCAATTTCAAATCCTCCTCCCATAGATACTCCATTTACAGCGGCAATGACAGGTTTTTTTAAATCAAATCTAGATGTTAATCCAGCAAATCCTGAACTTGCTATATTAATATCCATCTTTCCACCATTTTGAGCTTGAAATTTAAGATCATTTCCTGCAGAAAAAGCTCTATCTCCAGCTCCGGTGATAATTCCAACCCATAAATTTTCGTCTTTTTCAAACTCGTTCCAAACTTCGTCAAATTCGGCATGCGCTGGTGGATGAAGGGCATTCATGACGTCCGGCCTATTTATGGTGACCGTCAAAATATGACCATCAATTTCAGTAGTTAAAAATTCGTAATCAGTTTTCATATTTCTTCTCCTTTTTTTTCTTAAATGGAACTTTGAAACTAAGTATCAGATCATTTAAGAATTGAATGTAATCTTATGATAAATTATATTTCTAAAAAATAAATAGGAGAAGCAAATTGAATATTGAAAACAAAGTAGCCTTGATTACTGGAGGGGCATCAGGTCTTGGTTTAGCAACTGCGAGAAACTTACATTCCAAAGGGGCTAAATTAGTTTTAATGGACTTAAATGAGGATAACTTAAATAGCGCAAAAGAGGAATTGAAAGACAACGTCATTGGTATTGTTACTAACGTAGCAGATGAGGAAAGTGTAAAAAAAGCTATCCAAAGTGCAGTTGACGAATTTGGATCAATTCATATTCTTGTAAATTGTGCAGGGATAGGTAGCGCTTCTAAAACCGTTGGCAGAGATGGTGCTCATCCTTTAGAGATTTTTAAAATTGTAATAGATGTTAATTTAGTTGGTACGTTTAATACTTTAAGGCTTGCAGCAGAAGTAATGGGTAAAAATGAACCTGAAAATGACAATGAATGTGGTGTCATTATCAATACAGCTTCCGTAGCAGCTTTTGACGGACAAATTGGTCAAGCAGCATACAGTGCAAGTAAAGGCGGCGTCACTGCCATGACGCTACCTATTGCAAGAGATCTTGCAAGAATGGGTATTAGGATCAATACAATAGCACCTGGAATTTTTGACACTCCTCTTATGGCCATGGCTTCTGATGAAGTTAGAAAGCCACTAATCGAGATGACGCAATTTCCAAAAAGATTAGGGGACCCCGACGAATTTGCTTTACTCACTGCACAAATAATAGAAAATCCATTCTTGAATGGAGAAACTATTAGATTAGATGGCGGAAAAAGAAAAAATTTATTAATTAATAAATTTACTTTATCTGTTAAAAACTTTAAGGTTGTTCAACAAAAAGAGGGGATATGAAAAAAATATTTTATTTGTCAATTTTATTAATCTTTACAGCATGCGAATCTACCGGAGGAGACATCTGTGGAATGTACATTTGCTGATAGAAGGCTAAATTATTATATTTATAATTTACTGATAAAACTTTTAAGGTAATCAGTAATCTCTTGAGGTGAATCTTCTTGTACGAAATGATTTCCTTTAACTGTAACTTCTTCTAAGTTTTTCCAAGTTCTAATTTCTTCCCTTTGTTCTCCAACTAGTAACAATCCTGGATCGGCATTTATAAAAAGTTTAGGAATAGAAGATGAAGCATGAAACTCAGCATTAGCCTTTACCGCATCTAGAGTTTCTTTAGGTTCTTCCCCATCCAATGGAATATTTCTTGGCCATGTAAGGGTAGGGCGTCTACTTTCACCTTCATCTA
>CABZRA010000031.1 GCA_902527995.1 uncultured SAR86 cluster bacterium | reverse complement strand
AATACTAAACGATATTAATAAAATGCAATCTTTAGCAAAAGAAAGCTCAGATGAAGAAGGTGAAGAAGCTTCAATAGAATTAATGACCGTAGCATTCACACGAATGGCTGAGGAAGTCCAAGTTTTAATAGATACGCGAACAAAAGAAATGGAAGAGTCTCGTGATGAAGCTTTAGAAGCTAATGAACAAAGGAGTAAATTCTTTGCAAATATGAGTCATGAATTAAGGACTCCTTTAAATGCAATTTTGGGTTATGGAGAAATGCTTTACGAAGAGTGTGAGGATTTAGGTTATGAAGACCTCATGCCCGATCTAAAAAAAATTACTTCTTCTGGTACGCATTTACTTTCTTTAATTAATAACATCCTCGATTTATCGAAAATTGAATCTGGAAAAATGGAACTTTATTTAACAAGTTTTGAAATAGAAAAAGTTGTCGAAACATTAAGAGATATAAACGCTCCATTAGCTAATAAAAACGACAATGGATTTAAAATAAACGTCCAGGAAGCTATTGGATCAATGACTCAAGATGAAACAAAACTTAGACAATGTGTAACTAATTTTTTAAGTAATGCATTCAAATTTACAAAAAATGGTTTAGTCACATTGGATGTAAGCACTTTTGATAAACAAGGAATTGAAATGATCGAATTTAAAGTCACCGATGATGGTGAGGGAATGAGTGCTGAGGGCGTTGCTAAAGTTTTTGAAGAATACGAACAAGCCGAAAGATCTACTTCAGCTACACATGGCGGAACTGGATTAGGATTACCAATTTCAAAAAGGTTTGCAGAATTGATGGGCGGCGGAGTCACCGTATCCTCTGAAAAAGGGAAAGGATCAGAATTTACAATTTACATACCTAGAATATGTGATGATGTCGAAGATTTAGACAATGAAGAAATAAGCTCTTTAAAGGGAGAAAATTTATGTGTCTTAATTGATGATGACGTTGCAATGCACGATTTAGTGAAAAGAACAATCAAAAAAGCTGGATTGACTCTTCTAGGTGCCACAAATGGAGAACAAGGCTTAAATATGATTAGAGAGGTAAAACCCAAGCTAATTTTACTTGACGTGTTAATGCCGGGGAGAGATGGCTGGTCGATCCTTAAAGAGTGCAAATCTGATAAATCTATCAAAGATATTCCTGTGATAATGGTTTCTCAAATGTCTCAAGAATCATTAGCGTTTTCTCTTGGAGCAGATGATTATTTAACAAAACCGATAGAAAGAAATAAATTTTTAAAAATAGTAAAGAAATTCGTAGGTAAAAATTCTAAAGATAATACGATCTTAATCGTTGATGATGATGAAAACACAAGAGATATTTTATCTAGAGCTCTAGATGATAGTGGCTTTAAAGCTATTACTGCAAAAGATGGAAAAGAAGGATTGAAAAAACTCGATCAATCTCCTAGCCTCATAGTGCTCGATCTTGAAATGCCAAGAATGGATGGATTTGAATTTCTAGAAAAATTCGTAACTATGGAATTTAAAACTAAACCAAATGTAATCGTTTATTCTGGTAAAGAACTAACTGAAGTCCAAGAAGACCTACTTAAAACCAATGTTGAAGGTTTGTTGAAAAAAGATGAAGTTTCAATTAACCAACTTCCTAGTTTAATATCAAAAGTTCTAAAAGATTAAGTTAAATTAGACTCAATTTTTTCTAAAAGCCTTTTGAAATCAACTGGTTTAGTATCAAAATCGTCAGCTCCACAATCAAGAGCTTTTTGTTTATCAGTTTCCATAGCATGAGCAGTGAGAGCTATTATAGGAATATCTGAAATTTCTGGATCCGCTTTAGCTTGCGTTGTGGCGTCCCAACCATCTAAAACAGGTAAACCCATGTCCATTAAAACTAAATCAGGAGACTCAGATTTCATCTTATCTAATCCTTCCTGACCATCAAAAGCGAAAATCACTTCGTAATCTCTTCTTGTCAATCGACGACCCAACATGTCTCGATTCATTTCATTGTCTTCAACGTAAAGAATTTTTTTCATATTTCAATCTCCTATTTATTGAAAATAATTTGATTACGCCCCCCTTCCTTAGCTTTATAAAGTCTTTCATCAGCTAAATTAATCAATTCTTCAAGATCCTTAATTTCATTGGAGGAAGCTATTCCACCACTCATAGTTATCTTTATATTATGATCTTGAAATTTTATAGATAAATCAACTATTTCTTTTCTTAAATTTTCACAATAATCTTCAATTGATTGATTTTTAAGTTTATCGATTACCGCAATAAATTCTTCACCTCCTACTCTTCCTACAAGATTTGGTTTACATGATTCTTTAAGCTTATTTGAAAAAGATTTTAAAACCTCATCACCGCCAGGATGGCCATAAGTGTCATTGATTGTTTTAAAAAAATCTATATCCATCGAAAGAATACTGAACGAATAGGAATCTTTTTTTTGGGATTTTTTATATGCTTTGTCAATTTTGTCAAAAACCACTTTTCTATTTGAAATACCAGTTAGCGGACAAGTCGTTGCTCTAATATGCAATTCGTCTAGTAATACTTGTTCCCTAGACCTAAAGTATTTTGCTTCTAAACTCGCAATAGCTTTGGCCATCAGAATAGTCCCATTAAGAGGTTTTGGTAAATAATCAGACGCGCCTAACTTTATACACTTGGCAACGCTGTCAACATCGTTGAATGCCGAAACCATAATTATTGGAAGATTTTCAATCTTATTTTTTTTTCTAAAACGCTTAAGCAGCTCTAATCCATTAATATCTGGCAACATGACATCTAAAAGAATTAAATCTGGCGTTTTTCTTTCCACTTCTTCAATAGCAGAAGTTCCATCAAAAGCTACTCTGCAATTTAGACCATTTTGAGTCAATCTTCTTGATAAAACTTCGCAATTAGTCTTATTATCGTCAACTATTAAAACATCTGAATTTTCAAGATGTTCATCTATCTCAAGACTATAATCTATATCACCTAAAGATTTAAAAAGAGATTCTGCATTTTGAATCTGCCCCAAATCTGCATCAGCTGAGTTATTTTCTTTAAGCTCTCCTCTAATAAAATCTACAAATCTTTCAATGGCTTTTTCAGTGTCTCTGGATAGATTTAAGATAGTATTTAAGTCCTCAATAATTTCCTCGGATAAATCGTCTTCAAAATCTTCCATTAGAATTTCGCTGTAACCAATGATTGCGTTCAATGGTGTTCTTAAATTATGTCTAAGAACTGAGTATTCCTCTGAAGATTTTTTTTCCTTATTTAATGAAGTATTTTCATTGAAAGCTTCTTCGTATTGACTGAGTAATTTTTTTTCTGCATCTTTTATCTGATTAAGTTCGTCTGAAAAATTTAAATTTTTTTCTTTTGCGTATTCTTCAACAAGATCAATATAATGTTCAATAGCTTCTGCAGGAGCTGAAAATTCCTGTTTAATTTGTGCGAGTAGTATTTTTTCTGCTCCTTTTGAAGGCTTGGATAAATCATTCATCTAAATTACCTGCAAAATCTTCTAAGAATTCAGGGCGATGAAAAAAATAGCCTTGCCCTTTTTTACACCCAAGTTCTAAAAAAATATTCTTTTGTTCCTCTGTCTCTATACCTTCAACAAGCATGTCTAATTTAAGGTTTTCTGAAATGTTTACTACGAATTTGACAAGTTCTTTTGTATCTAAAAGGTCAATAGTTGAAGCAAAGTTTTTGTCTAATTTAATTAAACTTATCGGTAAATCTCTTAAGTAACTAAGTGAAGAATATCCCGCTCCAAAATCGTCTAATGCTAGTGGAACTCCATTGTCTCTAAGTAACTCAAAAGCTTCAGAAGCTTTTTTTCTATCCTCTAATTCAGCAGTTTCGGTAATTTCTAGGCCTAATTGATTCTCTTTTAAATTATTGTCATCAACAAAATCTAATATTATTTTAGTGAAATTTTCTTGCATAACTGTGAAAGCAGAAACGTTTAAATAAGTAGAAAAGCTTCCTAAATTTTTGGAATTTATAAAACTAAAAAATTCTTTTAATTTTTTTAGGGAAGCTAAGACTACCAGAGAAAATAAATGTTCGCCCTCAACTAATGGGATCAATTTATCATTTGATATAATATTCCCTTCTTCGTCTAAAAGCCTCAAAAGAGATTCAACCCCAACAATTTCACCAGTTTTTATATCAACTTGTTTCTGGAAGGCCATACTAATTCGATCGTTTTCTAGACAACTAATAGTTTCTTTTAGGGCATCTAAAGCTGCTTCTGAGTTTGCTAAAGCTTCAATTAAGAAAAAAGAAGAATCATTTTCAAAGGGAATCTCATGTATTCTAGTTCGGAGAAAAAATTCTATTGATCTTAATTTAACTTGAATATCTGTATCGAAGGATCTGGCAATTTCTGATTGGTTTTCAGTTTTATTAATACTAGTTATAGGTTTTATTGAAATAGATTCATCGTCTTTGAGATTAAAAATGTATTGAGCTGAATTGTTTAACCACTCAACTCCGCTATTTTTGTCGAAAATAATGTAAGGACTAGGGTGGTGTTGAAGGGATTTAATAAGATATTGTGCTTGTTCAGCTTCAATTATTTTCATTTATTATCCCATCTACAATTTCTACAAATTCGTCATTAAAAGTCTCCTTCATGAAACCCCATAATTTCAAATGATATTCAGACTTAAATAATGTTTTAAACGATTTTAAATAATTATCCCATTCTGATGCATCAATCATTCCTATGGAATATTGATAATGTTGGTTTTCACGAGATCTAAGCATAATACTGAAGTAAGTTAGATAAGCTGCGTCCTCTTCAGGTGTTAAGTCTTCGTTATTTCTTAATTTTATTTTAATTTTGACCATCCTAGGAGTCATCCCTTTTAAGGCAATTTCTTGATGACTATCGGAGACATTTTGTCTAGCGTTTGCCCTGGCAACTCTGTTTTGTTCCTGCATTTCTCTAATTAAATAATAGATTGAGACAATACCTGCTAAGGCAGCTAGTCCACCTAGAAGAGTATTTAGATATGTAACAATGAAATCCATATTACAAGATTAAGCTTGAGAATATTCATTCTACTTAAGGCATTAGATTATACAAATTTTAAATCTTTCAAAGG
>CABZRA010000030.1 GCA_902527995.1 uncultured SAR86 cluster bacterium | reverse complement strand
AGAGGCCCTTACGCTAATTCAAGGGTTTACGATCCTGTCATCCAAGCGCTATCTGGAGCAACAGACATTCAAGCAGATAGAGAAACAGGAAAACCAAAAATGTTTCGAATTATTATCGCCGATAAAGTAACAGCTTTAACGACTGCGCAAGCCATATCTTCAGCCCTTTATGCCAGAGAAAAACATGGCACCGCTCAACACATAGAATTATCTATGCTGGATTGCATGATTTCCTTTTTCTGGCCGGAAGGAATGGCAGGAATTGTTTATGCTGAAAATGAAATTGACGTTAGAAAACTTCAAGGTAGTCAAGATCTTATTTATCAAGCTGAAGATAAATATATTACCGCTGGCGCTGTTTCTGATGCAGAGTGGAAAGGAATGTGCAAAGCCCTCAAAAGAGAAGACTTAATAGATGATGAGAGGTTTGCGACGCCTGCAGGAAGAGTGGCCAACGCTCAAATTAGAAAAGAGATCACTGGGGAAGAAATCTCCAAATGGAAAAGTTCAGAAATTTTAAAAAGACTACAAGAAGAAGGAGTGCCTAGCGCTCCGCTATTAGACCGAATGGAGCTTTTGGATAATGATCAAATTTTAGCAAATGAGTCTATTTTAAGAGTTAACATAGATGGTTTCGGCGAAGTAAGGCAAGCCAGACCTGCTGCAAGGTTTAGTAAAACTCCAAGTGAGCTTTCAAGACCTGCACCAAAATTAGGCGAACATAGCTTTGAAATTTTGTCTTCATTAGGTTTCGATGACGCAATTATAGAAAACTTTATTAAAAAAAAGGTTGTAGCAACTTCTTAAAGTATTGAAGTTTTATGAGATTGTTTTTTTTGTACATTTACCAAAGGCTTTTACTTTTGGATCAAAAATAATCTTATCGATCTCTCCCTCAGTATAATTTTCTTGAGCTCTGTTAAAAGTAAGCTCATTTATATCAATAATAAAATAGTTTATTGAGATTATTTTTTCACTTGAAGCTATTTTGGTTATATTTTTTAGTTTAAGTTTTCCACTTTCCTCTTCAAAAGTCTTTTCATTTAACGTCAAAATATTTTTAAAACTAAAGTTTTCCTTAGTTTCAGGATACTTCTCGCCGTTTAGAAAAAAGAATTCTCCTTTTCTTGTAAGTTTGTAATTACTAAATAATCCTGATTTTGCTTTTACATTTCCTGATCTACCAATTTCAAAAGATTTAAACCTACCCTCTCTACTTCCACAATTTAAGTAAGAATCTTCAAACAACAAATCTGTTGTATCTGAACCTTCTTTTGAATTTAGCGAATGACTCAAAACAGCAAATAAAAGTGTAATCGGTATTAGAAATTTCATGTTTTAAACCTTATCAAATTATAGATGGTGTGCAATAAATTATAAAAATTGGTCGGGACGGCAGGATTTGAACCTGCGACCACTTGACCCCCAGTCAAGTGCGCTACCAGGCTGCGCTACGCCCCGAAATTTTCAAAAGCCTTAATTATAACTTCTCTGGTATCTATCGGATCTATAACCGCATCCATTTCTAGATAAGAGGCTGCTTCTGTTGCTCTACCAACTTCATACATTTTTGCCAATAATTTATCATAGAGAGCTTGCTTCTTTTCTTCAGTTTCCTCTGCTTCTAACTCTTTTTTAAATCCTAACTTCACATAACCTTCCAAGCCCATACCGCCAAATTCTCCATTCGGCCATGAGGCAGTATAGATAGGATCTAAAAAGCTTCCACCGGTCATAGCCATTGCTCCTAATCCGTAACCTCTCCTTAGAATTATTGCTACAAATTTCGAGTCAACTTTTGCCCCACGTTTAAAAAAGTTACCCATCCTTCTGAAAGCGCCTTCAGTTTCACTATCTGGGCCCACCATAAAGCCTGGCGTATCCACTAAGGAAATAATAGGTAAATTATGATGATTACAAATTTCTATGAAATTTGCGACCTTATCAGATGCTTCAGAATCAACCGCTCCCCCTAATTGCTGACAGTCATTGGCAATTAGCGCGTAAGGCTTACCTTCTAATCTGAGAAATCCTGTAATGACACTTCGCCCAAAGATTTTTTTTAGCTCTAAAAAGGAATTTTTATCAGCTAGAGTTTCTATTATTTCACGAACTGGAAAACCCATTCTTCGATCTTCAGGAATAATATTTGCCATTTTAGATTGATCGTGTTCTTCCCAGCTCATTGCGTTACCTTGAAAATAAGAAAGAAGTTTTTTAACAATATTAGTCCCATCTTCCTCATCATCTGCCAAATAATCCAAGTGTCCATTCTTGTAATGCATTTCTGCGGGACCAATTTCTTCAGGTTTAAATATTCCTAAACCCCCTCCTTCTATCATGGCTGGTCCAGCCATACCGATCCAGGATTTCTTCGTTGCAATACAGATATCTGCCGACCCAAATAAAGCAGCATTTCCTGCAAAGCAATATCCATTATTGAGAGCAATTTTTAATGAATCTCCAGTCAAAGCGGCCCAATTAGAAAAAGAGGTAATATTTAGTCCAGCTATCTGAATAGAAACATCTGTATCTGCAGGTCTTCCACCGCCACCCTCTGTATACATCACCACAGGTAATTTCGAATCAGCAGCTAATTCGCAGATTCGATCCAGTTTTTTATGATGAAAAAAGCCCTGTGTTCCAGCAAGCACAGAATAATCATTTATTATGGCTAAGGCATTGGCGTTATGAGCTCCAACTATCTCTGAATTAATTTTGCACATACCTGTAATAATTCCATCAGCGGCGGTTTCCGTCATTAAATCCTCGTATTCGCGTCTGCTCCTTTGTGCAGCAACAGCCAATTGACCATATTCAATAAAAGAATTTGCATCTGCTAGATGATTTAAGTTTTCTCTTGCTGTTCGAAATCCTTTCTCATGGCGTTTTTTTTGTGCAGCTTTTCTCCCGCCATCAAGTGTTTTATTGATGCGATTTTTAAAATTATCTAGTGAAGATTTTGATTTCTTAGTCATTTACTCTCTTACGTTGCTATCAATCAATACTGCTATCAAAAGAGCTGGCTCAGTTCCATGATTTGCCCATGCATGATTAGTTCCTCTTTGTACGACTACGTCATGAGGTTTTAGTGCGACTTCTTCTTCATCTAGGATCAAAGTAACTTCGCCTTTTAGCAAAATTATATAATCTATAGTTTCGGTTTTATGCATTGCTGGATGCCTAGAAGTATCTACTCGATGATGCGCAGCACCCATTTTTTCAAAGGCTTCAGCGGTAGCTTGTTCAATAAATTCAGCAGAAACTCCTTCAGGTAATGGGTTAATCTGAAAATACCTAAATTTAGTACCTCCACTAGGTGGTGACAGAATTACTTCAGAATCTGCTCTGTCGATGTTATCCAAAGAATTCACGTCTTTACCGTCGGTATTCCAAAGTTCATAAAGACCGCCAACGTCTTCTCCTAAGGTTCTTGCGGGTGGACCATCAATATTAATAATCGACTTACCCTCTTTATTGTGTCCTGTAACAACTCTTCTCATATTCTTCTCCTAGATTATTTTTTTAATTCTTTTAAAATTTCCTTCAATGCAGGCAATATGTCAATTGAAGTTTTGATATCAATCTTAAAATTTTTAATTTTAGTCTTTGCGCCTTTAACAGTCATGCCTTCTTTTTTTAACAAATTCTTAATTTTTAATAAATTAATAATGTCCTTTTTTAAAAAAATTCTTTTATTTGCTGTTTTCTTTACCTTAAATAGATTCTCAAATTCTTTTTCCCAATATCTTAAAGTATGGGCTTTAACGCCTACTATTTTTGAAACTTCAGAGGTAGAAAAATATCTTTTATTAGGAATTTTTTCTAATTCGATTTCCATCCGTCAGAGCTGTTCTCTTAACTTTTTTCCTGCTTTAAAATTTATAACGTTTCTAGCCTTTATTTGATGCTTCTCACCAGTTTTTGGGTTTCTTCCGGGACGGCTTTTCTTATAAGAAGTCGAAAAATTTCCCAATCCAGGTAACTTAACCTCTTCTCCTTTAGCAAGAGCCTCAGAAATTTCAGAAAAAAAATTCTCAACGATTTGAATACAATCCTTTTTCGGCAAGCCTAGTTTTTGATTCAAAAGATTAACTAAATCTGCTTTAGTGATAGACATCTTAGCTTCTTAAAGTTGCATTAAACTTTTCTTTAAACCCTTGCACTATAGAATTAACTAATACATCAATATCCTTATCCTCTAGAGTCTTAAATTTAGACTGCCAAGTAAAATTAAATGCAAAACTAGACCCCTGATTTTTGATTTCTGTGCTTTCATAAAGATCAAATAATTTTAGATTTACCAAATTAGGTCCAGCTAACTTTCTAGCCAGTTTATCTAAATTATCAAATTGAGTTTCGCCAGGAATTACAAAAGACAGATCTCTTTGTACTGACGGATATTTGGAAGATTCAGAAATCTTGTATTTGTTTTTAAAATTCAAGGCATCTGTTAAGAATTCATAATAGAAGAAATTTTTTTTCAGACCAATCGACTTATTTATTTTTGGATGAATTCTTCCAAAGGATCCAATAATTTGTTTATTTTTAATTACATCAATAGAAATATTTGGATGAAGAAAAGCATTTTTACTTTGCTCATACACTATCTCTTTTGCAGAAAGATGATTTAACAAATCTACAATGAACTTCTTTAAATCAAAAAAACTAAATTGCTTCTTGCTACTCCAATTTTTCTTTTTATCTTGATCAAATATTAAACCCGAGAGCATATTTTGTTCTCGTGATGAAAAGGTTTTTTTGAAAACTTTTCCTTCCTCAAATATTTTCATGAAATTCTCACCGCGATTTAAATTACTTTTTAGTGTTTTTAATAAACCAGGAAATAGACTTGTTCTCATGACCTCAAGATTTTCATTCAAAGGATTTTTGAGTTCTATGAGTTCTTCCGAAATGCCTAATTCTTTTAAACTTTTTTTATTTACAAAGGAATAGTTAATTACTTCCTGGAAACCTTGATTAGCAATGTACTTTTTAAGATTCAGAGTTTGTGTGTAATTTGAACTTCTAAATGTTGAACTTGACGTTTTAAGATCAATACTAGGAATATTGTCGTACCCCTCCAAACGAGCAATTTCTTCAACTAAATCTTCCTCGATTTCAATGTCAAATCTATGACTAGGAATCCTTATTTTTAAAGAGTTCTTTTCATTGCGTTCAATTTTAAATTCTAGAGCTTCAAAGTATTTCTTTAATTTAG
>CABZRA010000029.1 GCA_902527995.1 uncultured SAR86 cluster bacterium | reverse complement strand
GTGAAAGTCTAGATATCGAATGTAAATTGAATGGAGAGACGGTGCAAAAAAGTAATACGAGTGATCTTATTTTTAATATTTCTTCAATTATTTCTTATCTTTCAGAAATTGTTTCTCTTAATGTTGGTGACACTCTATGGACTGGAACTCCTAGTGGAGTTGGAATCGCTTCAGGGAAATTTCTCAAAGATGGAGATGTGCTCACTTCTTCTATAGAAGGTTTGGGTTCAATGGAAAATAAATGCGTACGCGTATCTGATCACTCAAGAGCAAATATAGTTCCAGAATTTATGAAGGGTTTTATAAAGGATTAAAATTAAGAAGCTCTAATTAGTTCTGAACTGGCGAACACTAGCAAAATCAAAAATCCTAAAAAGGTCAAAGACATCCCGCCTATTCTTAAAATTGGGCTATGGAGCATAAAACCAAAACCGATGCCATGCATCAATCTGCCTAAGAGAAAAAACATACTCGCTGTGTGTAAATATATACTGTTCAAATTATTTAATTCGCAGAGTAATAATAAAATTAGAAATAAAGGCGCGTTTTCTATTAAATTTCCATGAGCTCTTATTGCGCGTTGAAGCATTTCAGGATCTATTTGTCGATTTGGAGAATGCAAAAATTTTGTCACAGGACTATTTCTCAAATCTAATACTCTAATAGTTAAAACTAAGGTAAAAGAGATTAATAAAATAGTGTAAACGAGTGTGATTTCTAAGCTCATAAAGCTCTAGTTTTCCTCGGTGAAAGTTAACCCGGCACTTGTCTCTAATCTAGTGATAAGCATCTCTCCCATGGAAGCAGCTGGGGTGTAAATGCCACCTTTGAGTTCTGTGCAGTCACGTAATAAACATAAAGCGCTTTCAGCAATCATCTTTGAAGTAGAACCGTATCCAGGATCCATATCTCCTTTAACTGAAATACTTAAAACTGAGCCGTCATCCAAATCAGCACAGAACAAAACATCGTAATTTCCATTTTCTCTTGATTCTTTTGAAGGCCCTTCTCCAGGTTCAGGAGCATCTGCCAAAGGATTGGCTCCAGCGATTGCTTCAGCTGCTGCTTTTCCAGAATCTCCAGGACCTTGAATCCACATTTCGTTGTAGCAAAAATCTTGCCCATAAGCATGGTTCAATAAAGCATTTGAACGGTGTATGTTCTTAGTATTAATTGGTGCCATAAAAAAAGGAGAAACCCAAGTCTCGAGTTTCTCATCAAATGTAGGTTTTGAATCATTGGGCTGTTGCGGACCCTGAAACCCATTGGCTAAAGAAAAAGGATTTCCCAATACTTTAATCAATTCTGGTTTTTTCTTCAGTGAAGCCATTGTCGCAGTCAAAGAAGCAGCGGTACCTCCAGAAAATTCACCGTTCATTGCTCTTACCCTGCCTCGAACAATTTTTGCAGGGCTACCCTGGTTAGCTTCAGCTTTTTTTTGCACTAAATAAACACCAAGGTCAAAAGGTATGCTGTCAAAACCACAGGAAAAAACGATTCTTGCGCCGGAGTCTTTCGCTTTCTCATCATACTCTTGAATCATTTGATACATCCAAGCTGGCTCTCCACAAAGATCTACATAATCCGTTCCAATTTCAGCGCAGGCTTTCAAAATGTTTGAGCCATACAATTGGTAGGGTCCAACGGTAGTTAAGACGCATTTTGATTGCTCGACCATAATGTCAACACTATCCTGATCATTACTGTCTACAACTATTGCCTCAACTGATTCAGGTAAATTAAATGCATCTTTAACTGATTTAAGTTTCGCTTCGCTCCTACCAGCAATAGCCCATCTCAAATCTTCTGCATTACCGTAATTAGAGGCCATGTAGTCAACAACAAGCTTGCCTGTGTATCCGGTTGCTCCATAAACAACAACGTCAAATTTCTTATCTCCCATTTTTCTCCTATTAAAAACTATAAGCGTTTAGTTATTAACGTTTACTCGTGACACTCACAGTTAATTTCTTTACAAATTTGATGATTTTTATAATGAGCAAATACTACTAATATCGATCCTGCTAAAGTAAATAATCTTTCTCCCATTTCGCCATAAAAAGGTTCTCCGATAAAGACCGCCGCACATAAAATCATCAAACCTACTAAACCAATAAAAAAATATGAAACACGCTCGTGATTTTTATAGCCAAGTACTAAGGCGATTAAACTAATAGGTATCGCTATAAATAAAATTAAGTTGTGAATGAATTCATTGTCTATAACTGTTGCAGAAATCCCTGAGGATAAAATTACAAAAGAGGGAACAAAAAAACAATGCACTACGCATGCAAGCGATAAGGTAATGGCAAATTTGTCTGATCTTAGTTGAGTTTCCATTAATAGAATTGGATTTAAGTCTAAAGAAAATTTTACATCGCCGCAATAATAACGTGCTTTGCAAAAAACACAACACGTGCGAAAAAAAACTTAAATAATTTTCCCCTTCTCTGGAGTTTCAAGTTTAATATAATTTTATTATGAAGAAAGATAGATCTGTATTAGTCCTTGGAGTGGGTCCCGAAGAAGGTTTAGGCGTTGCATTGTGTAAAGCTTTTGCTGCCGACGGTTACTCTGTTTTTGGGTGTGGCCGAAGCAAAGAAAATATGAAGGCTTTAAATAAAATAAAAACAGAGAAGGGTAAAATTACTGGTCTTGTTGGTGATGTAACAAAAGAAAAAGAAGTTGAGAAAATCTTTAATGCGGTTGATAAAAACTCTAAAACTCTCAGCTCAGTTATTTACAACGCTGGAAATAACAACGCTAAACCATTTCTTGAAATGGATTTACCCTTTTTTCAAGATCTTTGGGAGGTTTGTGCTAAAGGAGCCTTCCTAGTTGCGCAACAAGCCATTCCAAGGTTGGTGAAAAACAACGGCGGCTCTTTAATTTTTACAGGTGCTACAGCTTCCTTAAGATCAAGACCTCCTTTTACTGCATTTGCTTCAGCTAAAAGCGCTGAAAGATCGCTTGCCCAGGGACTCGCGAAAGAATTTGGAAGCAAAGGAGTCCATGTGGCAAACGTAATTATAGATGGAATAATTGATGGCGATAAAGTAAATCTCAGATTTCCTGAATTTGCAGCAAGCAAAGGTGAAGACGGCAAATTAAACATTGCTCACATTGCTGAAAATTTTTTAATGCTGCATAACCAAAAAAGAAGTACGTGGTCCTTTGAGCTTGATTTAAGACCTTGGTCAGAATCTTGGTAATGCTTTATTTTTTTAAATGAAAAGTCTTAAAGGTTTCCCATTGCTCAATATTTTTATGGATTTTTACTAAACTTATTTTCTCCATATAAATTTCTTTTGGAATCATTAATTCTCTGCAAGCTCTTTTTTTAAATTCTTCATTTTCTCTTCCGTAAAATAAACTAATGTGAGGAAAATATTTTTTAGAGGCAAGCCCAATCTCTGTATCAATGGATTTCTTCAATGAATTTAATTCATCGGAATTTTCTACAATAAGGAACAACGATTGAAAATAACTTTCTTTATACCCAATGCCATTGAGTTTTATTTTTAATTTAGAAAACCTTCTACTTAAGTTCTGGAGTATTTTCTCATCATGATTTTCGTTGTAATTTATGGGTCCGGATAAAGTAAGGTGAACATCAAAATCGGGTCCAAAGAGTTTTTCATTTACTTTTTTTTTCAGAGACCTTATTAAATAAGCAGACTCCCGGTCGAACTGACCCCAAAGATAAAGTCCTTTTGATATTTCGAGATTCAATTGGGTATTCTCCTTCATACTTATTTCTTTTGATTATAAACATAAAGGATTTTTTCTGAAGCTGAAGACTGATATTGAGTTTTTTGAACTTAATAATAAAATTTGTTATTAAGTTGTTTAAATATTGGTCAAAAAAGACTCCATAATTTCTGCAAGCTTAAGAAGCCCATCACTTTAAAAAAATTTTAAACGGAAACATTTATGAAAATACTTCTATTGACATCTATATTAATTTTTACTCCATTCAGCTTAGCCTCGTACCATGGCGGATCTTCATCCGGAGAATCTTCATCTGAAGAAACTTCCACGGGCGGAAGCTCGGGCGGGGGATATGGCGGCGGCGGCAGTGCTATAGCAGGAATATTACTGGTAGTTGGTTTAGTTTACTTTTTGAATAGAGACACTTATTCCGATGAAGTAACTAACGAATTATCGAGTCAAAACACGAAAAAATTAAAAAAGTTCGAATTCAATTTTGTAACCAATGAGATGCAAAACTTCTCAGATGTAGGTCCCAAAAATAATTTTGCGCAACCTCAAAATGAATTACAGCTAAATTTAAAATACAATTTAAATTAATAAAGTTAAAGAGGTTCTTTTGGAGCCTCTTTTCTTTTTTGGTTTTTAAAATTCTTTAAGGCTTTCGACAGGTCATCCCAGTTTGCGAATAAACTTCCGAGAGCAAATATTGCTAAGCCATGGTGAGAAGCAAAATCATCAAACTCATGTATACCCAACTCTACAGATAATTCTAGAAGACATGAAATTAATAAAAGTCCGTAAACAAGTATTCCTAAAATCGGGTATTTTTTAAAATCTATCATTATTTAATCCACTGTAACAGACTGTCCGTAGCAGGGTTTATTATTTTTATAAATCATCTATTAAATTATTAACACAGTTTCCAAAGGACTCGGTGCCTTTAACAAGACCCATACCCTCACAAATATCTGGAATATATTCACCATTCATAAAATGTCCAACAAGTCTTTTTCCATCTACAAAAATGAAAGTGCCTTGTCCGTGAAGTTTGTCATCCTTAAATTCGCCTAAGTATTTTTTTCCATCGGCATAAGTGTAAGTGCCTTGTCCGTGAAGTTTGTCATTCTTAAATTCGCCGACGTATTTTGATCCATCGGCATAAGTGTAAGTGCCTTGTCCGTGAAGTTTGAAATCCTTAAATTCGCCGACGTATTTGTCGCCCCATTCAAAAGGGAAAGAGCCGAAACAATTATGCCATCTCACAGAATAGTCTGAAGGACAATCCGGTAATGCATAAACGCTGACTGAGAAGAAGAAAGTGCTGAAGAGAATTAATTTTTTCATATTTTCATTCGACGGTAACGGATTGTTCTTAACCCAACCTAAATTTAACATTCATAGATTATCGCATAAGTTAAAATGTTTTTATGAGAGTAATAACTTGGAACTGCAATCTGAAATTTAAAGAAAAATTTGAGTTAATAGATTCATATGATCCTGATATTTGCTTTATTCAAGAGTGTGAGAAACTTAAATCTAATTTCTTTCCTAACTTCAAATACTTTTGGACTGGGAGAAATGAAAATAAGGGTTTGGGTGTCTTAACTAAAAAGAATGATTTCTTTGTTGATCAAACTCACAACAAAAATCTTATAAATT
>CABZRA010000028.1 GCA_902527995.1 uncultured SAR86 cluster bacterium | reverse complement strand
ATTAGAAGAAATTTTAAAATTAAAGGAAGAGGGCCTAATTTCAAACCAAAGATATGCTGAGGCTTATATTAGATCTCGTTTTCATTCTGGATTTGGTCCAGTTCGAATTAAATATGAGCTAGAAAAGAAAGGAGTAGTTAAAACGATAATAAAAACGGCTTTTCAAGAAACTGATTTGGATTGGGATGATAAACTGAAAAGTGAATTAAAAAAGAAATATGAATCAAATGACATGAAAAATTTAAATATTAATAAAATTTCAAAATTTTTCTTGTACAGGGGATTTGATCTTGAAAAAATATCAAAACTTATAAAAAACAATTGAGTTATTTAGTTTTAGCTAGAAAATGGAGACCAAAAACTTTTTCCGAAGTAGTTGGGCAAGATCATGTCGTTAGAGCGTTACAGAATTCTCTAAAAAATGATTCGAATCATCAAGCATTTCTCTTCACAGGTACGAGAGGGGTAGGAAAAACCTCTTTAGCAAGAATATTAACAAAAGCTCTAAATTGTGAAGATTTGGTAAATGGAGAACCATGCAATGAATGCGATTCTTGTTTATCTATCAATAATAGTTCTTCAATTGATTTTCAAGAAATAGATGCTGCTTCAAGAAGAGGTATTTCTGAAACAAAAGAATTATTAGAGACCATTCCTTATATGCCGACGTCATCGAAGTATAAAGTTTATTTAATTGATGAAGTTCATATGCTTACCAAAGAAAGTTTCAATTCTCTTTTAAAAACTTTAGAAGAGCCTCCTCCTCATGTAATCTTTATGTTTGCAACCACTGAATTTTCGCAAATTCCAGCTACCATTTTGTCTAGGTGTCTCCAGTTAAATTTAAATTCAGTTACTTTAGAAGATTTAAAAAAACAACTCTCAATAATTTTTACTAAAGAAAAAATTAAATACGAAGATTTCGCGTTAACTCTAATTTCAGAAGCTGCTAACGGTAGCATAAGAGATGCTTTAACAATTTCTGAGAAAATTATATCTTTTTCTGAAAAAAATATTACCAGCTCGGTTGTTAGAGAGGTTCTTGGAATTCCAGATGATGAATTAATTCAAGGTATTTTAAAAAATCTCAAAGATAAAAATACTGAAGAACTGTTTAAAATTCTTGATGAAATTAATAATGATTCCTCTGTCAAAAGTATATTTATTGATTTAATGGACTTGATAAAAAATATTTCATTAACTCAATTCAAAAATAATAAAGATTGTTCGTATGACTCTACTTTGCTAGAAATAGAGCCTGGAACACTTCAAATTTTTTATCAATTATGTCTTGTTAATATGGAATATATCGACGATTCTCCTGATCCTAAAGGACTTTTGGAAATGACTCTTCTAAAAATGCTTGCATTCGATATTGAAGAAAAAAAAAATTTGATAATAGATAAGCCTTTCAATAATTTTGATTGGTCTAGCGTACTTACTGAATTGAAATTAAGTAAGGTTTTTTCTCAACATTTAATGCAAAGCAATGGATTTATACATCAAAAGGATTTTATTCTTTCACTACCCAAAGAAAAAAAAGTTTTAATAAATGAGACAAGTATTAAAGATTTAGAATCAAAGTTGAGGACTTTCCTTTCCATTGAAGATTTAAAAGTTGTGGTTAATACAGACTATGATGCTTCGCGTTCTCCTTTGAGTTTAAAGGAAGAAAAGTTAAAGAAAAATAATGAAATTATTGAAGAAAAAATTTCAAACAGTAAGTCTTATAAAAAAATAGTAAGTGAATTAAATCCTAAGATAAAAAATTTTGATAACTCTTAATGAAAGTAAGTAAAAATATTGAAAATTTAATGTCTTCACTTCAGATCCTTCCTGGAGTTGGCCCTAAAACAGCTAAGCGCCTTTCATTATTTTTATTAGGAGAAAATAAAGAGGGAGCCAAAAATTTGTCCTCTTCAATTGATAGCGCTCTAAGCTCTGTGAAACATTGTAAGACCTGCGGAGTCTTGAATGATTTAGATGAATGCGTTATTTGTACAGATTTATCTAGAGATGAAAAATATTTGTGTATAGTTGAATCGACTTCAGATTTATTTGCAATTGAAGAGACTAATGAATTTCAAGGTAAATATTTTGTTTTGAATGGTCTTTTGTCTCCTATAGACGGAATTGGTCCGGATGAATTGAATATAAAGAAATTAGTTAACTTGTGTGCGCATAGAGAAATAAAAGAAGTTATCATTGCTTTAAATTCAACTTTAGAAGGTGAAGCTACTAGTTATTTTTTGTTGGAGAATTTAAAAGCAATGGATATTAAAGTTACTAAACTTGCAGAGGGAGTTCCAGCTGGTGGAGACTTGGACTATGTTGATAATAATACCCTTAAAAGAGCTTTTTCTTGGAGAAGGGAACTAAGAGATTAATTTTTAGTTATGGCAATTAAATCTGACAAATGGATTAAAACTAAAGCGCTTGAATCAGAAATGATTAAACCTTTTCAACCCAATCAAGTTAAAAAAAATGAATCTAAAAAATTGATCTCTTATGGATTATCTAGTTATGGTTATGATGTAAGATGTTCAGAGGACTTTAAAATTTTTACAAACATTAAATCAGCTACAGTCGATCCTAAGAATTTTGATCCAGATAGTTTTGTAGATTATAAGGGAGCAGAGTGTATTATCCCTCCTAATTCTTTTGCTTTAGCGAGCACTATTGAATACTTTAAAATTCCAAGAAATGTTTTGACAATCTGTTTAGGCAAGTCAACTTATGCTCGATGCGGAATTATTGTTAATGTAACTCCTTTGGAACCTGAATGGGAGGGTCATGTGACTTTAGAATTTTCTAATACCACAAGTTTGCCAGCCAAGATTTATGCAAATGAAGGAGTAGCCCAAATGCTATTCTTTGAATCGGACGAGGATTGTGAAGTAAGTTACAAAGATAGAGGTGGGAAATACCAAGGACAAAAAGGAGTCACTCTTCCGAAGGCATAGATTCAACTAATCTCCAGGTTGCCGTTCTTGGACCAAAATCGTTAAAAATCTTAAAGGTTGTTAAAAAATCGTCTTCTTTAAACCACAAATAATATTCTTTATCATCATCTCTAATTTCAGAAATTTTATAAGAAGGGAAGGATTCGTCCTCTTCATTATTAAAGTCAGAAAGAAACTTTTTTGTTTTAATCTTACCTTTGTCCAAGAATAAGTATTCTTTTGATAAGGGAAGGGAATCAGAGGTTAAATCAAATTTTAGTTGAAGCTGTAAACTTAAATTTCCATAAACTGGTTCATTAAAGCTGAATTTTCCTGTTTTTTTGTTGAAAGTAAATTCAACTTCTTTATTTTCGTAATTTAATTTAAAAGTTTGATTTTCTTTTCTTAAACCTCCAAAAGCACGAAGATTCTTTTCTATTTCCGTTACGTATATCTGTCTATTTTCAATGAAAAAAACGGATCTCTGTGAGAAATTGAATAATGAATGCTTGGCTTTAGATTCCATTAACCAATATTTTTCATCAAGTTTTTTTAAGGTTTCAATTACTTCAGCGCCGTCAGTTGAATAAAAATTCTCATATTCTCTGATGGAAAAACTGTTTATAGTCAAAGAAAAAACTAAGAGAAAGCTAGAAAATAAACTCTTTACCATTTATATAGTTTTGTCCGCTGATAGTAAGACTTCTATCGATAAACTTAATTTCACCATTTTTGATTAGACTACAGATTAAAGGCAAAAGTTTGTGTTCTAATTCATGAACTTTTTGTTCTAATAATTCTAAATCGTAATTTTTGACCTCAAACTTGCTGAAGCCAATTATTTGCCCAGTATCGAGTCCAGAATCAACAAAATGAACCGTAGCTCCATGATAAATTTCTTTATTTTTTATGATTTTTTCATGAGTATTCAATCCTGGGTATTTCGGCAATAAAGAAGGGTGAAGATTAATAATCTTATTTTCATATTCTTCAATAAATTTTTCACTAAGAATTCTCATGTAACCAGCCAAGACCAATAAATTAAAATCAAATATTTTTAATTTATCTATAATCGCTTCATCGAAATCCTCTCTTGAATTAAATTCATTTGGGTCAAGTGTAAAAAAAGGAATATTATTTTTTTCTGCTCTTTTTAGCGCAAGAGCATCTTTGTTATTAGAAAACACAACAGCAATATCTAGAGAATGTTCATTACTTATTTTCTTTGTGTCAATTAAGCTTTGGAGATTTGATCCGTTACCTGAGACAAAAACAGCAATCTTAAACGAGCTCATAAAAAATTAAACAACTTGAACTTCAGGGTCACCAGAAGTACTTTTCACCTTACCAATAATTTTAAATTTTTGGTTTAACTTATTTAAGGTTTTAGAAACTTCTTGTAAATCATCGTTATCAATAATTAGCACCATTCCATATCCACAATTAAAGGTTTTAAGCATTTCCCTTTCAGTTAGATTAGTTTGCTTCATCAAATAGCTAAAAAGCTTAATATTGAAAGAAAATAAATTCTTTCGTTCGAGAAAAAAACTATATCTTTTCTTAAGAATCCTTTCTAAATTTCCTAAAAGCCCTCCTCCTGTGATGTGAGCCATAGCTTTTATGTTTACTTTTTTAGATAAGGCTTGTATTTCTTTTACGTAGATTTTTGTTGGTTCTAATAAAACCTTACCTAATGAATTTGCACCTATTTTTTTCTTAAGATTAATTTTTTTTCGTCTCAATAATTCTCTTATAAGAGAATATCCGTTTGAATGTAAACCTGAAGATTTCAAACCTATGAGAAGATCATCAATTCTGTAATTGTATTTTTTTAAACTCTTTTTTTCCATAACACCAACTGAAAATCCTGCAAGGTCATACTTTCCTTTAGGAAAATTTTTAGGGTGTTCTGCAGTTTCTCCTCCTATCAAAGAGCAATTAGAAATTTTACATCCCTTGGCAATGCCCGAAATTATATCTTTTGATTTATTTAGATTAATTTTATCTGTCACAAGATAATCTAAAAAAAATAAAGGTTCCGCACCGGAGGTTATCAAATCATTTACACACATTGCTACCAAGTCTATTCCAATAGATTTATGATTATTCATTAATTCAGCAATTTCTATTTTTGTTCCCACCCCATCAGTAGAACTCACTAAAATAGGATTTTGATAGTTTTTTGGAATATCAAAAAGAGATGCAAAACCTCCAATTTCGTTGAAAGCTTCTTTTCTAAAAGTTTTTTTTGCTAAAGGTTTTATTATTTCAACAAGTTTTTCTCCAAGGACTATGTCAACCCCAGATGCCTTATAAGAAATTTTTTTATGCGAAGACAATATATTTAACTAAGAGAATATTTAAATATTATAATTGATTGATAAATGATTCGATTAATTTTTTCTTTTAAATTTTTTTTTCTTTTAAGTTTTTTTTCAAATCTTTCTTTATCAGCTTTACCTGATAAGCATGAATTTTTAATTGAAATAAACAAACAAAATGAAACTTCCTTTTTAAATCAAGCTTTACAAAATTCGATACTTAAAATATTAGGAAGCTATGATACTTATTCAAAAAACGAAAATTTCTTTAATGCTCTTAATCCGAAAGATTTCATCGATGAATTTGGATCATATGATGAAAATGATTCTTATTTCTCAAAAATAATAATAGACGCAAGCTCTCTTAGAAATTTTTTAGTAAAAAATGGCTTTGACATTTCTTCAGAAATAAAATCCGATCTTGTTGGATGGATTTTGTGTGATGCTGATTTAGATTCTTTAGATCTTTATCAAAGAACA
>CABZRA010000027.1 GCA_902527995.1 uncultured SAR86 cluster bacterium | reverse complement strand
ACCGGCTAATCTACACAAATCAGTACTACCTTCAGTATGACCTGCTCTTGATAAAACCCCTCCGTTGATAGCTTTAACTGGAAAAACGTGCCCAGGGGAAACTATTTCATTTGCCTTTGCGTTAGCTTTTGAAGCTACTTTAATAGTTCTTGCTCGGTCGGCAGCAGAGATACCAGTGCTGATACCCGAGGCAGCTTCAATAGAAACAGTAAATCCAGTCCCGTGACCACTTTTGTTGTCAGTTACCATTTGATTCAGATTGAGTTTTTTGCACTTGTCTTCGCTCAAGGCTAGACAAATTAAACCACGAGCATTTTTTGCCATAAAATTAATCTTTTCAGGAGTTACTTTTTCTCCAGCTAAGATAATATCGCCTTCGTTTTCACGATCTTCGTCATCCATTAAGAGAACCATTTTGCCTTTCTTAATTTCAGAGATGAGTTCTTCTATTTTGTTTAATCCCATTTTTGTTTCTTTCTAAGAATAATTTTTTTATCGGCACCAATTTTCTTCGACTCAATTTTTTCAAACTTTTTTGAACGCATTGGGTTTAGAGAGTTTTTACCATTAAAAAAATAAGTTGCAGTATTTGATAGTATCTTGGGAGAGATGTAAATAATAAACTCATCTATTAAATTTGCATTTATAAATGAAGTAAGGAGATTCGGACCAGCTTCTATTAAAACATCTTTATAATTCATCTTTGTTAAGTAAAATATCAAATCATTTAAGTCAATATTTGAGCCATTACTTTTGAAAGTCTGTATCTCGGTATTTGAAGTTTTTATGCTAGCAATATTATTTCTTTTGGAGGTAAAAATAAGTTTTTTTGATTTATCATGAAAAAATTTTAATGCCTTTTGATCTATGCTTGTATTAGTGATCACGGCTTTATCGGGCTGACTGAAACCCTTAAGTTTAATTATTTTTTTGTTTCTAACATTGAGACTAGGATTGTCGTTATTTAATGTACCGCCACCTGTAATAATAAGATCCGAGATGGCTCGATAATGTTGGGCATCATTTCTTGAGGCTAGAGAGGTTATCCATTTATTTCTTTTATTTTTGAAAGATGTTTTTCCATCTTTCGACATTGCAATCTTTGCTCTTATATAAGGTTTGTTGGTATGGATTGTTTTAAAGAATCCTTGATTGATGTCCAAGCTTCTTTGTTTTAAGTGACTTATTTTGAATCCTGACTTGCTCAATTCTTGAATTCCGTATTGAGAACTATCTTCGTGTCCGATTACAATTTCCTTGAAATCATATTTTTTTAATTCGTCAACGCAAGGCGGAGTTTTACCAGTTGTGCTGCAAGGTTCTAAAGAAATATAAATTGAACTTTCGCTTAACACGGTTTTAAACGACTTTGGGTATTTCCTCTTCAAGCCGTTGATTGCATTTATCTCGGCATGTGATCCGCCATATTTTTCGTACCAGCCTCTGCTAAGGATTTTATTATTTTTGACAATTACGCAGCCTACGTTTACCCCGGGTTTTGTTGAATATTGGCCAAGTTTTGCTAATTCATAAGCCTCAGCCATGAATTTTTTTTTAGTCATCAGATAAGCGTTTTACTTCTTCACTAAATTCTAAGGGGTCTTGGAAACTTCTATAGACTGAAGCGAATCTTACAAAAGCAACTTCGTCGATCTTTCTTAAAAACTTCATAACGGTCTCGCCGATTTGTTTAGATGGAATCTCTCTCTCACCAAGCGATCTAATCTCTTTTTTAATATCCTCGATGAGTTTCAGAAAGTCTTCTTGACTGACGGGTCTTTTTTCCAAAGATCTAGCTATGCCTTCTTTGAGTTTGGTCTCATCAAAAGGGACTCTAGATTTATCTTGCTTGATGATTTTTGGCATTACCAGTTCAGCCAACTCGTATGTTGTCCATCTTTCTTGACATCTCAAGCACTCTCTACGGCGACGAATCTCATTACCGTCTGCCACTAGGCGAGAGTCTATAACCTTACTTTCTTCGAAGGTACAAAATGGGCAATGCATGGTTTATCTTGAATATACTGGAAATTGCAAACAGAGATCTCTAACCTCATTTTTAGTAGTTTCTATTAATTTAATGTTGTCGACATCATGAATGATATCAGTGATCCAACTTGCAATCATGTTCATTTCATTTTCTTTGAAACCTCTTCTCGTAACGGCTGGCGTTCCTATTCTAATCCCCGAAGTAACGAAAGGAGATTGAGGGTCGTTGGGGACAGAATTTTTGTTGACGGTAATATGGGCATCGCCAAGGGCAGCGTCTAAAACTTTACCAGTTAAATTATTTTTAACTAAATTTACCAAAAACATGTGATTTGCAGTTCCGTTTGAAACTATATCAATATCTTTTTCCATTAACGAATTACTTAGTTCTTTAGCGTTGGCTAGGATTTGTCTTTGATACTCAATAAATTCTGGTTCCATAGCCTCTTTAAAACAAACTGCCTTCGCCGCTATGATATGCATTAATGGCCCGCCTTGTGATCCTGGAAATAAAGCCGAGTTTAATTTTTTATGCAGTTCTTCGTTTTCTTTAGCTAAGATCAAACCACCTCTGGGACCAATTAGAGTTTTATGTGTTGTGGTAGTCACGACGTCAGCATAAGGAACTGGACTAGGATAAAGTCCAGCAGCAACTAAACCCGACACATGAGAAATATCAGCTAAAAGGTAAGCGCCAATTGAATCGGCAATTTCTCTAAACTTAGGAAAATCTAAAACTCCTGAGAAAGCTGAAAAACCACAAATAATAAGTTTTGGTTTATGCTCGTTTGCTAATCTTTGAACTTCTTCATAATCTATGTCACCAGTTTCATCTATACCATAACTGTAGGATTCATATATTTTTCCAGAGAAGTTAACTTTGGAGCCGTGTGTTAAGTGACCACCATGATCAAGACTCATTCCAAGAATCTTATCTCCAGCATCAAGAAGAGCGAGAAAGACTGCAGCGTTAGCACTGGCACCAGAATGAGGTTGAACATTAGCAAAATCTGCTTTAAATAATTCTTTAGCACGGTCAATGGCAAGTTGTTCGGCTACGTCAACAAATTCGCATCCGCCATAATATCTTTTGCCAGGATAACCTTCGGCGTATTTATTGGTTAGAATTGAACCTTGAGCTTCAAGGATTCTGGGCGAGGCGTAATTTTCGGACGCGATCAGCTCTATATGCTCTTCTTGGCGCTTTTTCTCACCTTCGAAAGCCTCCCAAAGCTCTGAATCAAAACTTTCAATTGTAAAATTGTTGCCATACATGGCGAAATTATACCTCTAAGAAAGGGTATTTCTATGCTTTATTGGTTATAACCTTACTTCTTCTTTTTGGATAAAGTTTTTTGCAGATTTTACATTCTAATCCATAGCACTCTCGGGCTGAGCAAAACTCCCGACCGTAAAAAATTATTTGTAAATGTAATTTACCCCAATCTTTTTCTGGAAAAAGCTTTTTAAGGTCTTTTTCTGTTTCTTCGACCTTTCTTCCTTTACTTAGGCCCCATCTTTGGGCCAATCGATGGATATGAGTATCGACTGCAAAACTAGGCTGACCAAAAGCCTGATTTGCTACGACCGAAGCCGTCTTGTGACCGACACCAGCTAAAGTTTCTAAAGTTTTTATATCTTTAGGCACTTTGGAATTATATTTTTCTTTTAATATTTTTGAGGTCTTTAAAATGGCTTTAGTCTTTTTTGGTGCGAGCCCACAGGATTTAATGATTGCGTAGATTTTTTTTTCACCAAGTTGCAACATAGCCTCTGGATTTTTAGCTAATTTAAATAAATCTTTAGTGACTATATTCACTCGCTCATCAGTACATTGAGCGCTTAAAAGAACTGCTATCAACAGTGTGTAACTGTTAACAAAATTTAAAGGAGGACTTGGATTTGGGTAGAGTTCATTAAGTTTCTTTTGAACATATTTTGCTCTTTCCAATTTTTTCATAATTATTAATTACTTGTTGCCTGACTACTCTTTTTATGTAAAATTGTTTAAAAGTTTAGGGAAAAACTTTTTAAAATGACAGGGTTTAGGATAAATCCGTTTCATTTTAATCTTTAGTTCTCTCGAACTTTTATTGAACATAAGGAGGGAGAATTGAAAAATCCAATAAAATATTTTTACCTATGCTTTGCAGTGTTTGTCCTAAATACTACGGCTTTTGCACAAACAGTTGAAGAGGTCACAGTTACTGCTACTAGAAAATCTGAATCTTTACAAGATATTGCACTTTCAGTGCAATCTCTCGAGGACGAATTACTTGAATCAACACATATTGAAACCAGCCGAGACCTGGCAATTTTAGTCCCTGGTTTAACTTTTGCTAGTGGAACAGCTTCGGGATCTGCTACTAGAATGAGGGGTCTTATTATGCCAGCAGTGACTTCTGCTTCAGTTGATGCCAATCAAACTATGATCAATGGGCACACTCTTCCCAATACTACTTTCGGAGAGATGGGATTTTTTGACGCCGAAAGATTAGAAATTCTAAATGGCCCGCAAGGAACTTTATACGGAAGAAACGCAGTAACAGGAATTATCAACTTAATCTCTAAAAGACCAGGTGCAGGAAATTATGTGCAACTTTCGGGTGGTGAGTATGGCTACAACTTACTGAAAGCCGGAATTGATATTCCTCTAACAGAAAAACTTTCTGGAAGACTTGCTGTAAACCGTTTAAATCACAATGGCACAATATCTAATACAAGACTTGGATCTAATGTAGACGGCAGAAATAATGCGTCGGTCAGATTATCTTTAGATTATCAATTTGATGACGGTTCCCTGTTTTTATTTAACATCGATGATATTTCTATCAACGATAACAGGTTAAACCTTGGTACTACTTCGTGTAATCGAGACGCATTTTTTGGATGCGCAAGTACTGATACAAATATTCGTGAACATCTAAATAGACCTTTAGCTTCCTCTGGAGGTATTGCGGCGGTTCTTCAAAAAATTGTGATGATAAGAACTAATATTTCTGATGATAATTTCGCCACTAGCGATACAACCCGCGTTAATGACATTGATGTAGTTTCTAAAGACTTCGATGCCTATAGAAAGCAAGACGACGTGTTCAGACAAGCTCAGTACATTACAAATTTTGATTCTCCTTTGGGCGATGTCGAAGTAAGGTTTAAAGTCTCGGACAGAGATAGGTTTTTCTTGATGACCGATGATAACGACCATTCCTCCCACACGACGCCTATTAATAACTACTATACGTCCGCGACATTTAATGATGTCAATGGAGTAAATATGCTTGCTGGATCAGATGGAATTTATAATATTGAAAATCTACCAACTTATTGTCGTGGCAATTTAACTATTCAATATAACTCTGCTTCAGAATGTTCTTTGGTTTTTTCCGATGAGCAACAATACGAAATAAACTTTATTTCTGATTTTGACGGTCCTTTCAATTTTGTAACAGGTTTTTACTCTTACAACAATGAAATTAAAAACCAATACACTGTTAATTCAACTGAATTAGCTATGGCGCAAGATTTTGCTTTGAATCCAGTCAGTAAAATTTTTAATGGCGGACAAGATGCTAAAGGAGGGTTTGTTCATGCTGCAATCGTGGAGGCTGTTTTAAATAGCTCTACTGCGCAAGCTGGTGCGGCAGGAGCAGTGGCACAATCTGGAAATTCGAGTGCCGCGGTGATGTTAGCAACTGTGCAAGGGGCCTTGGCTACAACTTTAAACGGTTTAGTTAATGGCTTATGTACCAGAGACTCTGCCGGAGAAGCATTAATTACATCAACCGGACAAGCGAATTCTAGTTATGGTGCTACTGGAACAATTACTGGAATTGATGTTTGTACTAAAAAATTACCTATAGAAATGGGTGGAAACATGATTGATTCCAGAACAGACAGAGACAGTATGGCGGTCTATGGCGAGCTCTATTACGACATATCGGACTCTACCCAATTGATTTTTGGTGCTAGATACATGGACGACCGTTACACCAACACTGTTCTTTCTAGTTTAATGGACACTTCTTATGCACCCACCACGGCAAATGCTACCAATCCATCAGCTATTGCAGCCTGCAATAGTGCCACAGGTTATGAAGATTGTTTTGGATTCGCAGCAGAGAGTACCGGTTCAAAAGAGGAGGTTGGAACGTATAAACTTGCATTAAAGCATGAGTACGAAACTGATTTAACTGAAGGAATGTTCTTTGTTTCTTAT
>CABZRA010000026.1 GCA_902527995.1 uncultured SAR86 cluster bacterium | reverse complement strand
CCTGAAAATTTTTTTTCTTCTCTTATTTTATTACAAAATTCAACTTCTATTCTTTTTCCGTATATATTTTTATCAAAGTCAAAAATATGAACTTCTAAGACAGGGTTTTCTCCGCCAATAGTAGGTCTTATTCCCATATTTGCAATACCTTGATAACTTTCATTTTCAATTTTAATTTTTACTGCGTAAACACCTTTTATAGGCAAGTTGCTTTTGGGCAACCATAAATTTGCTGTAGGTACTCCTATTGTTCTGCCTAAGCTGTTTCCATTAACTACTTTGCCTGAATAGGTATACCTTCTCCCTAATAAATCCGCTGCTAATTCGAAATCATCTTTTGATAACGCTTCCCTTATCCAAGAACTGCTACACCTTCTATTATCTTTAGAAAAGGTGGGTGTCTTTTCAACAACTATCTGATTTTTTTTTCCCCAATCAAAAAGCATTTCGTAATCTCCCTTCCTTTGATAACCAAATTTAAAATCATCGCCTATTGTCAGTTGCTTAATATTTAAGTTGTTTAAAACAACCTCTATAAAATGTTCTGGTGTCATGGATTGGAGTTTTGTATTGAATTTTAAATAAAAAGCAAAATCTACATCTTGGGTTTTTAATCTTTCAAATTTATCTCGCCAAGGAGAAATCCTTTTAGGCTCTTCAATATGTTCTGACTTTTCTGCGAAAAACTCTTTTGCATGAGGTTCAGTGAATATTACTAAAGTTTTTAAATTTTTTTTTAATGCAATTTCTTTCATATCAGAAATTATTTTTTGATGTCCTAAATGGAGACCATCAAAATTACCTATGGTCGCTATAATTTCAGATTCTGGAAATCTGTTTTTAAACAATTTAATATTTTGAAGACCTCTTATTAGATACATGTCGCTATACCATTAATATTTTTTGTCTAAATAACCAAAAAATACTTACAAAAAAAACGATGATACTACTCACTGATGTTGCCAAAGCTAAGCCATAGTGAGCTAAATCTAATCCAAAAATAAAATAATAATTTAGAATTAAATTTGTAAACAGGGCAAGCAATCCTGTGATAACAACCATTGAAGTTCTAGAAATTGCAAAAAAAAGGCTATTAAAATATTTTTGTGGTAAAAGAAAGACTAAGGAAATTGCATATCCTTGAAGTGCTAAATACGTCATTTCAACATCAAAAAAAGTAAACTCTCCTCTCTTGAAAAGTAATTGTATTATCAAGTCTCCTAAAAAATAAGCACCTAAAAAACATCCTATTCCCATAGCTATTAAGAGCCCTAAAATTTTAAAACTAAGAGAACTAATCTGTTTCATTTCATTTTTTAAAAAAAGCTCTGTAAGGTTTGGTAACGAAACTAATGCCACTGCAACTCCAAACAATCCCAAGGGGAACTGAATTAATCTTTCAGATAAATATAACCACGTGGGACTACCTGTAACTAAAAATGAAGCAAAGACAGTATCTACAAGAACATTCAGTTGATAAACACCCGCAGCAAAAATTGCAGGAATGAATTTATTAAAAAAAGATTTTAGAGTGTTTCGATCAAAATAAATGGTAAGTTTTGGGAGGACGCCCAAATAAAGAACCACAAAAAAATTTAGTAAAAGTTGTAAAAGACCTGCAGTTAAAACTGCAATGCCAAGAATTTTCAGTGAAAGCTCTGAGAATAAAAAAGCAAAACAAATTAAGCTCAAATTAAAGAAAATTGGTGTGGCAGCAACAAATTGAAAAACTTTTTTTGAATTTTGTATCGCACCAAAATATGCTGTCAAAGATATCAAGAGAATATATGGAAAAGCTATTCTTAAGAAATAAGTTGCATCGTCGAATTTTGCTGGATCTTGTAAAAATCCTGGAGCAAAAATAGAAACAAAGAATTCGGGAAATATTTCCGCTAAGGCAACAAAAAGTATTAATGAGAAAAATAATAACGAAAAAATTTGATTTAAGAACAAATTTATATTTTCTTTTGCTTCGATAATACTAGGTACCAATGACTGTGCCATTGCTCCCTCGCCGAAAAAGCTCCTAAAGACATTTGGTATTCTAAAAATTACAACAAAGACATCGTAGATTTGACCTGCTCCCAAAAAAGCAGCCAAAGTTAGATCTCTCAAATAGCCAAATACTCTTGAAATGAACGTAAAAAGGGAAAAAGTTAAAGACGATTTCCAAAAACTATTCACTTTTCGGCTCGAAGATCATTGCTACTGAATTCATACAATATCTCAAACCTGTTGGCTCCGGACCGTCTGGAAAAACATGGCCCAAGTGCGCCTCGCAAGCGCCACATCTCACTTCAACTCTAACCATACCGTGACTTCTGTCTTCAAAGTTTCTCACGGCTACTTCGCTATAAGGCTGCCAAAAACTTGGCCAGCCTGTCCCAGAATCATATTTTGTCTCAGATGAGAATAATTTATTTCCACAGCATACACAGGAAAATGTTCCTTCGTCTTTAATGTCTAAAAGCTCTCCAGAGAAAGGCGCTTCCGTTCCATGTTCTTGGGTAACAACGTATGAAGCTTCAGATATTTTGCTTTTTAGATCTTTTTTATTCATTTCAAATGATCACTTTTCTAAAAACGTTTAAATAACCATTTTCAATTTCTAAATCTTTATAAAAATCTTTTTCTCTGAGCATTTGATGCGCGAGAGGCAGGTTATACCAAGGGCAAAACATAAATAAATGATGCTCTAAATGATAATTAACATTTAACGGAGCAATAAAATATTTAAACCACTTAGAGGACAAAGTAGTTCTAGTATTAGTAAAATCCTCTTCCCCTGAAGTACATGCATGCTCGGCAATATTTCTTAATCTATAAAATAAACTGAAGACAGTTAATTTTGGAACCCACCACAATAATAAATAAAGCCAAGCTTGACCAAAAAAAGTTAAAGCCGAAAGGATGACTAATTGACAAATTAAAAAACCATAAAGCTTAGAAAAAAAGTGTCTAAAATTTCCTATTAAACTTTTTTCATTTGGTCCCCATGCAGAAGCAAAATAACCTATATATCGCCTCAGACCTGAAATTCCCAGTAAATCTCTTAAAATCTTTCTCGAAAAACTTGCTTTAGATACAGGGAACGGATCAGTCAAAATTTTATCTGGATCTTGATCTGTCTCAGTATGTTTATGATGTTTCAGATGATAGCTTCTATAAGTATTAGTTTCTGTCATCATGGGATAAGCGCAAAGCCACTGAGAAATAAAATCATTAACTCTTTTATTTTTTGATATTAAATTATGAGCTCCGTCATGCATCAAAATTACAAGAGCAAACTGCCTGGTCCCGATAATTAGAGAGGAGATTAAAAATGTAAATACACTAGGCCAAACTGCAAAAAGAAAAAAACCTAGAGCAATCTGAGACCAGATGCTCAAAATTGCCAAGTAATTTTTCCAATCCTTTGATTGCCTTAATATCGCAATTTCTTTTGAGGACAGAAGTGTATTCGGATTAATCATAAATGTATTATACAAGACAATTTAAACGTTTCTTAAAGTCTAAATCCAAGGAGTTCTATAATTGCTTTTGATTTTGAATTTAACTTTCCTAATAATTTATAGTTATCAAAACCTTTCCTTTTTAGGGAAATTCTCAATTCTTGAAAAGATTCAGAAACTTGTCGACTGTCAAAGAATTTTTTAAAACTTAAATCATCTTTTTTTATGTTATAAATTTTTAATATCAAACCTACAGGTATACCAAAGGCCTTGATGTCTTCTTCAATAGATTTATCGATTTTTAGATCATCTGACGCTTCTAACTTTGTCAATTCTATTTTTCGACCAAAAAAACTATTAAAGTCCTTGATAGCATTTTTTGAAAAATTATTTTCTGCGCTAATTGATTTACCTGCAGTATGTGGAGTAGCAATAAAAGGTTTTTTGATTTGAGAAAAATCCATATTACTTTCTTTTGGCCAGACATCAAAAATAAATTTCTTACCTTTTGACTGATAATACTCTTCACTGAGAACCTCGCCTCTGGATGTATTAATTAAATATTTCTTTTCTAATATTTTTTCAATATGCGATTTATTTATTAAGTGGTGCGAAGGATATTTTCCATTCATCGAGTAAGAACAGTGTAAAGAAATTACATTGCAATCTAATACGTCCTCAAGACCAGAAGTAAATTCTGGAAGATAAGGATCGTAAACAGTGTTGGGAAACTCAATAAAATCAAGAATGGATTTAATTTTACTTCCAATTCTTCCATGTCCAATAATTCCAATTTTAGTTTTGTAAGGAATTATTTTTTTCTCAATCAATAATATTGATAAAGCACTAAAAAAATATTCAACAACAGCTGATGTATTCCCACCTTTTCCAGTTGATAAAGTTATTGCTGCGTTATCTAACATTTCATGATCAATGTGATCTTCACCTGACGTTAAAGATGCAACAAACTTGACGTTTGTATCTTTAAGCAGATGGTCATCAATTTTAGTGACTGATCTTAAAAAAAGTGCATCGGCATGTTTTATGTTTTCTCGTTTAATATCTGCTGGCGCAAGGCTCTGAAGATTAAAATTTTCGAGATTGTCGAAAATGTGACATAACTCCTGCAAATCTTTATCGACAACTATGTTCATTAGTTTTTCTTTCCGGGTAAAAACTTGCTTTTAACCCAACCAAAAAAAGAGTTTTCTTTGAGACTTATTCGATCAATTTTCAAATAAAGCGCATCTAATTCTTCTGGAGACGAAAACATATCTGCCCTAGAAATCATTTTTTCTGTTTCATCCAGTTCTTTTATAATGGTTGCAGGATTTCCAGCAACAATTACATTTTCAGGAACATCTTTTGTTACCACCGATCTCGCTCCCACAATAGAGTTCTTTCCTACCGTTACTCCTTTGCTAACAATTGAGCCATCGCCAATCCAGACATTATCCTCAAGAATAACTTTTTCAGATTTACCAACTGGTAAAGCCCGATCATAAATTCCATGCCAATCAGAATCAGAGATGTATGCGCTATTTGCAAACATACATGAATTTCCAATTTCAATATGGGTTGCAGCAGAAATTCTTACCCCTGGGCTGAACAGGCAAAAATCACCTATTTCAATTTTTCCCTGATGCTTATCTGCATTCCAAGTTGTCAAGTGAATATGAGAGTCTGGTGCCGAAATAAAAGTAGCAAAATCTCCTACCGAAATACCTTTGCCATTTATATGTAAATATCTTACGCCGAGAATTAATGGGCCTTTACCTATTTTTTCGAATTGCGGATTAATTTTGTGCTTAATATATTTCTGATCAATCCACCAGTTAATTCGTTTCAACCAAAAAGGTCTATTGTCTTTTCTAATTTTTAATCTCCAATATTAATTTTCAAGTAGTATCATACCCTACCTTTATGAGCGCAACGGAAGACAAAAGAATCATCGAACCTATTGGCAGTTCTAATAAAATAGCTTTTGAATTAAAAGTTTTCATTAGTCTTGCCATTCCTATTTATTTCTCCCAGTTAGCAACACACGCTACTGGCGTTATTGCCGCAATGATGACAGGAAATTACAGTACTGTAGACCAAGCAGCTGTAGCCACAGGAAATATGCTTTTTTGGCCAGTTTTTTTCGGATTGGGTGGGAGCCTTTTTATAGTCACAGCTTATGTGGCTCAATATTATGGAGCCAAAAAACATGACCAGATAGGTCCTCTCTTGAAACAAGCTTTTTGGCTTTGCATACCTCTGATCATTTTAGTATCTCTATACCTAGCCTTTGCCGACAACTTATTAAATTTTTTTAAAACTCCTTTGGAAGTCCAAAAAATCACAAAAAATTATTTATTGGGTCTAATGATTGGCACCCCTGCATTGTTTTTATTTCAACCTTTAAAATCTTTCAGTGAAGGCATTACAAGACCGCTGCCAATTACAATAATTAATCTAGGCATGGTCACACTTAGCGCATTCTTAAATTATGTTTTGATATTTGGAAAATTTGGATTTCCTGAACTGGGTGGAACTGGCTGCGGTATTTCTTTCGCAATATCGGCTTGGTCTGCTTTGATAGCTCTTACCATCTACATATATTTTTCAAAGCCTTACAAAAAAGCAAATTTGTTTAAAAATTATCACAGTCCTGACATGAAAAAAATCAAAGAAATTTTTAAACTTGGATTTCCTATAGGTGCATGTATCTTTGTGGAGTTTGGTCTGTTTAGTGGCAGCGGTCTTCTGCTAAGTAACTTAGGAGAAAATACTATTGCATCTCATGCCATAGCAATGCAAGTTACCACGGTTACTTTTATGTTACCTCTTTCGATTGGCTTAGCTGCAGCAGTGAGATCAGGAAATTTATTAGGTGCTGGAGAATTTATTCGAGCAAGATTCTCTTCTTTTTTTGCAATTATTATTGCTGTCACTCTCGCTTGTTTTAACTTTATATTATTGTATAACTTTGGAACACTTTTTGCTTCTTACTTCAACACAGATCCCGCTGTTGTATCATTATCTGGGTCTCTGATTTTTATTGCAGCATTTATGCAAATTTCAGATGGCATAAGTTTCACTGGCCAAGGTGCTTTGAGAGGTTATAAAGATACTTTGGCCCCTTTGTACATAATGATTATTGCTTTTTGGTGCTTCGGATTACCAATCGGATATATGTTGGGTCTCACAGACATATTGTTACCAAGCCAAGGAGCTGAAGGAATGTGGATTGGCCTATGTTTTGGCGTGTTACTTGCTTCGCTACTGGTTTTCTTAAGATTAGATAAAACAACTAAAAGAGCAATAAACGACAAAAACTTTAAAGTTTTTTAAAGAATATAGATTAAAATTTGAATATGAAAATTGTCATAGTTAGTGGCGGATTTGATCCCATACATTCTGGTCATATCTCTTATTTGGAGAGCGCAAAAACAATGGGAGATAGACTAATTGTT
>CABZRA010000025.1 GCA_902527995.1 uncultured SAR86 cluster bacterium | reverse complement strand
TACTTAGATTTTTTTCTATGTCGCGATTTTTTTTAATATATTGATTTGAAAAATAACCAATCATCTCAGGGAAAACTTACTTTAAAATCGGGACATACTTTTTTCGGTAAAATTTTTGGCTCACTTGAACCTCAAGTTGGAGAAATAATTTTCAACACATCAATGTCAGGTTACCAAGAGGTTATTACTGATTTGTCATACACTGATCAAATTATTTGTTTTACCTACCCCCACATTGGTAACGTTGGAACTAACGAAGAGGATTTGGAATCTTATACTGGAGGTTGCAAGGGGATAGTAATAAGAGAGACTACAAAAATTACAAGTAATTGGAGAAACAAAGAAGATCTATCTTCGTTCCTAAAAAAAAAGAATGTAACCGGAATATCAGGAATTGATACAAGAAAGTTAACTAGAATTCTCAGAGAAGAGGGCTCTCAACCTGCTGTAATTTCCCAGGAAGAATTTTCAGATAAAAAAATACAGTCTTTATTTGATTCTTTTGGTGATTTGAAGGGAAAAGATTTAGCTAAAAAAGTTACATGTCACAAAAATTACAATTGGGATGAAGGCTCTATTGGTAAAAACAAACCAGAATCAAAATTTTTAGTTGTGGCTTACGATTTTGGGGTGAAACATAATATTTTGCGTCTGTTAGTGGATAGAGGTTGTGACATCAAAGTGGTCTCCGCAAAAACCTCGCCCGAAGAAGTTTTAAATATGAATCCAGATGGAATTTTTCTTTCTAATGGTCCTGGCGATCCAGATCCATGTGATTATGCAATAAGCTCAATTAAGGTAATATTAGAAAAGAAATTACCTATTTTTGGAATCTGTCTTGGACATCAACTTTTGGGACTTGCTTTGGGCTTGAAGACAGAAAAAATGAAATTTGGTCATCATGGAGCAAATCATCCCGTTAAAGATCTTAAGACTGATGAAGTATTTATAACTAGTCAAAATCATGGTTTCACTATTAGCGAAGAAAGCGTAAAAAATAACAATAATGTGGAAGTCACCCATCGATCTCTTTTTGACAACTCCATTCAAGGCATTTCTTACGAAAATGGAAAAGTATTTGGTTTTCAAGGCCACCCAGAAGCTAGTCCTGGTCCGCAAGATATCCGCAGACTATTCGATAAATTTATAGAAAACATGTCAACCTAGGACTTCATGCCAAAAAGAAAAGATATTAGCTCGATACTTATTATAGGAGCGGGCCCAATTGTAATTGGTCAAGCATGTGAGTTTGATTATTCAGGTGTACAAGCTTGCAAAGCTCTTAAAGAAGAGGGTTACAGAGTAATATTAGTAAATTCAAATCCAGCTACAATTATGACAGATCCTGAGTTAGCAGATGCAACCTATATTGAACCAATAAATTGGAAATCTTTAAAAAAAATAATTTCTCAAGAAAAACCAGACGCAATCTTACCTACTATGGGAGGACAAACCGGTCTAAATGCAGCACTCGATTTAAATAAGCATGGAGTTCTAAAAGAATTCAATGTTGAGTTAATCGGAGCAACAAAAGAAGCAATAGATAAAGCAGAAGATCGAGAGCTCTTTGCTGAATGCATGAAAAAAATTGGCCTTGAAACCCCAAAGGCTGGTTTAGCTCATAATCTTAGTGAAGCAAAAAAAATTCTAAAAATTGTAGGATTCCCTTGCATTATTCGGCCAAATTTTACAATGGGGGGCTCAGGAAGCGGAATTGCTTATAATCCAGATGAATTTGAAGAGATTTGTGAGAGAGGTTTAGACTTATCGCCTACTTCAGAATTATATATCGATCAATATTTATCTGGCTGGAAAGAATACGAAATGGAGGTCGTAAGAGATAAGGCTGACAATTGCATCATCATTTGTAGTATCGAAAATTTTGACCCTATGGGCGTTCACACAGGTGATTCGATTACTGTTGCTCCAGCACAGACATTGACCGATAAGGAATATCAAAAAATGAGAAATGCTTCTATGGCAATTCTAAGAGAGATTGGAGTAGAAACTGGCGGGTCAAATGTACAATTTTCCATAAATCCAAAAAACGGAGATATGGTAGTAATTGAGATGAATCCAAGGGTTTCAAGATCTTCGGCTCTGGCATCTAAAGCAACAGGATTTCCAATTGCAAAAATAGCAGCAAAATTAGCTGTTGGTTTTACTTTAGACGAATTAAAAAACGATATCAGCGGTGACGGAATACCAGCATCTTTTGAACCAACTATAGATTATGTTGTTACAAAAATTCCAAGATTTAACTTTGAGAAATTCCCAGGTGCAGAAGAAATTTTAACTTCACAAATGAAATCAGTTGGAGAAGTAATGGCCATTGGATCTTCATTTCAAGAATCATTTCAAAAAGCAATACGAGGATTAGAAATTGGAAAAAGTGGGTTGGAAGAACCGGATACGAAGCCAACAAAATCTGAAATTCGTTCTAGATTAATTTCTGCAACTCCTGAAAGAATTTTTTATATTGCTGAAGCCTTTAGAAATAACTATCGATTAGAGGAAATCTCTGATTTATCGGGTATTGATCCATGGTTTTTATCTGAACTTGAAGAACTGGTAATCTATGAAAAAGAAATTCAAAATAAAGGGTTTTTAAAGGATAAAGAAGCGTTTATAGGGGCAAAAAAACGAGGTTTTTCTGACGAAAGGATTGCTCAACTTATAAGTATTCAAGAAGATGATGTTAGAAATGCAAGAAAAAAATTGCAAATAAATCCTGTTTTTAAGAGAGTTGATACATGCGGAGCAGAGTTTAGGACATCGACTGCTTATATGTATTCAACCTATCAAGATGAATGCGAAGCAGAGCCTTCAGAAAATAAGAAGGTCATGGTTTTAGGCGGTGGCCCTAACAGGATAGGTCAAGGAATAGAGTTTGATTATTGTTGTGTTCACGCAGCTCAAGCTTTAAAAGAAGATGGTTATGAAACAATCATGGTTAATTGCAACCCTGAGACTGTCTCAACAGATTATGATACTTCTGATCGTCTTTATTTTGAACCTATTACATTGGAAGATGTCATTGAAATAGTAGATATTGAAAAACCAGAAGGTCTAATAATTCAATACGGAGGACAAACGCCTCTAAAGCTTGCAAGCGCACTTGAAAGCTTAAACATTCCAATTCTAGGAACTTCTCCAGACCAGATAGACTTGTCAGAAGATAGAGAAAGATTCTTGAATTTTGTGAAAAAATTTGACTTGAAACAACCACCAAACGGAATGGCTTCAAATGAAAATCAAGCACTGAAGGTAGCTAATTTGATCGGTTATCCTTTAGTTGTAAGGCCTTCATACGTTTTAGGAGGTAGAGCTATGGAAATTGTTTATGATGATAAAGATTTAGTTAAATACTTAAATAGCGCATTTCAGGTAAATGATTCTAATCCTGTACTACTTGATAGATTCTTAGATATCGCTATCGAATTTGATGTTGAAGCGATAAGCGATGGGAATGAAATAGTTATTTGTGGAATTTTACAGCATATTGAACAAGCAGGCGTTCATTCTGGAGATTCTGCATGCTCCATTCCACCTTATGATATTTCAGAATTAGTAATTAAAAAAATTAAAGTTGAGGTAAATAAAGTCATTTCTAACATGAAGATAGTTGGATTAGTAAATGTTCAGATAGCATATGTTAATGATCAGGTATATCTTCTTGAGGTAAACCCTAGAGCATCAAGAACTATTCCTTTTGTTTCAAAAGCATTGGGTATTCCATTAGCTAGAATCGCTGCTAGAGTTATGGCTGGGAAAAGCTTAGAGGAATTAAATTTTAAAGGAGTGCCTGAAATAAAAGGCTTTTGTGTTAAGGAGGCGGTAATGCCTTTTAATAAATTTCAAAATGTTGATCCTATCTTAGGTCCTGAAATGAGATCCACTGGAGAAGTCATGGGAATTGGTGATACTTTTGCAGAGGCTTTTGAGAAAGCTGAAGTTGCCGCAGGGGTAGATATTCCAAAAACTGGATCTGTCTTTATTAGTGTTAGGGATACTGACAAACAGTTTCTATCACAGATTATTCCCTCCTTAAATCAAGAGGGATTCAAACTTATAGCTACTAAAGGAACAGCTAATGTTATTAAGGACATGGGCTACAAAGTTATGCAAATTAAAAAAGTATTAGAAGGCAGGCCTAATATAGTTGATTTAATGAAAAATAAAGAGGTAAATCTTGTGATAAATACTACTGAAGGTAGAGAATCTATTAAGGACTCAGCTTCTATAAGAAGAACAGCTTTAGATCAAAAAATATGTTGCACGACGACAATTCAAGGAGCCAAGGCCATATGTGAGGTTTTGTCAAAAAAAGTTGATTGGTCTTATCAAAAATTACAAGATATGTAATTAAATATGTCTGATAGAGAACCAATGACAAGAGAAGGAGAGTTAGCTTTACAAGGTGAACTGCAAATTCTTTTGAAAGAAAGACCTAGGATTTCGAAAGCCATTGCTGAGGCTAGAGAATTTGGCGACCTTAAAGAAAATGCAGAATATCATGCTGCGAAAGAGCAGCAAGGCATAGCTGAGGCAAGAATAAGGGAAATTGAATCAAAACTATCTAGATCTCAAGTAATAAATATTAAAGAAATACCTGAAACTGGAAAAGTTATATTCGGCGCTACTATTAATTTATATGAAATCGATACCGATCAAGAAGTTAATTATAAAATAGTTGGAGAAGATGAAGCTGATGTAAAAAAAGGAAAAATCTCTTTTTCTTCTCCTATTTCAAGGGCAATGATTGGTAAAGAAGCAGGGGAAATTATTAAATTCGATAGTCCTTCTGGCATTAAAGAATACGAAATAATTTCTGTCCATCATGTTTAGTTAATATGTCTAAGAATGCTTCCTATTTCAGAGGAGAAAAATTTAATGCTCTTGCAAAAAATGAGGGATTCAGATCCAGAGCAGCTTACAAACTAACTCAAATACAAAAAGATTTTAAAGTAATCAAACCTGGAGATAAAATTTTAGATTTAGGTTCCGCACCAGGAGGTTGGAGTCAGGTAGCTAGCAATGTACTAGATGGAACTGGTTCTATCATTGCCATTGATTTGCTTCCAATGAAAAAAATCAAAAATGTTGAGTTTCATCAAATGGATCTAAAAGATATAGATAAAATTAGCATACAAAAACTTTCTATTGTTTTATCAGATATTGCCCCCAATATAAGTGGAGTTAATATTATTGATAATGAGAACATGATTGCCTTATTAGAAATAGAGATAAGTATAGTAGACAAATTTCTTCAAATTGGTGGAAAATACTTATGTAAATGTTTTGAGGGCGCTTCATTAAATTTTTTAAAAGATAATCTTAAAGATCGTTTTCAAAGTATAAAGAGAATTAAACCTGATGCTTCAAGGTCAACTTCAAAGGAATGTTACATCTTAGGTATTAAAAAAAAATAGAGTAAAAACATGTCACAATTTTTAAAAAACACTTTTATCTGGCTTTTCATTGCTGGAGCAACTTTCTTTGCGTTACAAAACTTTAATCAAGGTCCTTCATCTCAAAATATGACCTATTCCGAGTTTGTCTCTCTTGTTAATAAAGATCAAATTGCTAGTGTTTCATTTCAAGGTGATGGTTATACCATAAATGGGTTTAAAGATGATGGCACCCCGTTCACAACGACCAGACCAATTTATGTACAAGACAATCAACTAATGGATGACCTTTTTGAGCATCAAGTAGAAGTCTTTGGAGAAGAGCCTCAAACAGAAAGTATTTGGACACAACTGCTTGTAGCAAGTTTCCCAATTCTAATAATCTTAGCTATTTTCTTTTTCTTTATGCGTCAGATGCAAGGAGGTATGGGGGGGCAGAGGTGGCCCAATGAGCTTTGGTAAAAGTAAAGCTAAAATGCTTGAAGGCGGAAAGGTCAAAACAACTTTTAAAGATGTAGCAGGTGTTGAAGAAGCCAAAGAAGAAGTTCAAGAGCTCGTTGATTTCCTCAGAGATCCCTCAAAGTTCCAAAGATTGGGAGGGAAAATACCAAGGGGAATTTTGATGAGCGGCTCTCCTGGAACAGGTAAGACATTACTTGCAAGAGCGATAGCTGGTGAAGCTCAAGTTCCATTTTTTTCAATCTCTGGATCAGATTTTGTTGAAATGTTTGTTGGTGTTGGAGCCTCAAGAGTAAGAGATATGTTCGATCAAGCTAAAAGACAAGCTCCTTGTATAGTCTTTATTGATGAAATTGATGCTGTTGGTAGACACAGAGGAGCAGGTCTTGGCGGCGGTCATGATGAAAGAGAGCAAACTTTGAATCAGCTTTTAGTTGAAATGGATGGGTTTGAGGCAAATGAAGGTATCATCATAATTGCTGCTACCAACAGACCAGACGTTTTGGATCCAGCTCTATTGAGGCCTGGACGATTTGATAGACAAGTTGTTGTTCCATTACCAGACATTAAAGGCCGCGAGCAAATTTTAAAAGTTCATTGCAGAAATGTTCCTATTTCTGAGAACGTCGAGCTATCTTTTATCGCAAGAGGTACTCCAGGTTTTTCTGGAGCAGATCTAGCAAACTTAGTAAACGAGGCAGCACTTTTTTCAGCAAGATCTGGAAAGAAAAAAATCTCGATGAATGAATTAGAGTTGGCCAAAGATAAAGTGATGATGGGGGCTGAGAGAAAATCAATGGTTATGAGCCTTGAGGAAAAAACCAGAACTGCCTACCATGAAGCTGGCCACGCAATAGTTGGAAGAGAGCTTAAAGAGCATGACCCAGTCTACAAAGTCACTATCATTCCAAGAGGAAGAGCCTTAGGAGTTACAGTTTTTCTTCCTGAAGAAGATAGATACAGTCTTAGCAGGCAAGGCATCTTAGATAGGATTTGCGGTCTTTTTGGTGGAAGAATTGCAGAAGAGTTAATTTATGGAGCAGAGGGTGTAAC
>CABZRA010000024.1 GCA_902527995.1 uncultured SAR86 cluster bacterium | reverse complement strand
CAACAAAGCCTGATCCACTTGAAATAATATTTGGAGGAATCACAACCAAACCAAAAAGTAGTGCGTATTGGGTTGCAGTGTATGTTTTTGAGACTAAGTTTGATAAAAAAGTTATTCCAACAACCGAAATAAATCCTTGAGAGAAATTGTCGATTGTAATAGTCAAAATTAAAAAATTTACGTCTTTTCCTAGGATATTGAGAAAAATAAAGGGGATATTAGCTAAAGGAACGAAGATTGCTCCTGCAATCATATTTTTAATTAGCCCGTACCTATAAAGAGTCAAACCTGCAAAGAGCCCTCCTAATATTGTCATCCACATTCCATAAAAATTTGTAATTTGTGCAACTTCTATTTTTGAAAAACCTATTTCTTGATAGAAAGGCATTGCCATTGGTCCCAAGAACATATCGCTAAGCCTGTAAGTAAAAGTTAAAAATAACAAGAGAAGCAAATGTTCTTTATATCTTGTGACCAAATCAGTTAATGGCAATATAAATGAATCCTTAAACCACAAACCTGGTCTCTTTAAAATGGACAAATAAGGTTTTTCTGATCGATGAGGTTCTGGTATTGCAATTATTAAAGCCAGAGAAGAAATAATGAAAATTAGACCGATACTAAAATAAGCAACGTTCCATCCATAGGAATCAGCTATATAGAAGGTGATGACTTGAGATATAAAGATTGCACCTAATCTATATCCAATTATATATACTGCAGAGGCTTCACCAATTGATTTTTTGTCAACTAACTCTATTCTCATGGCGTCTACACAAATATCTTGAGTAGCAGAAAAAAAACTCAATGCTAAAACAAACAAAATAAATATATTAAGTTCTTTCGAAGGGTCTATAAAACCTACAATTAAAATACATAAAAAAGTTAAAAACTGGGAAAGTATCAACCAACTTTTTCTTTGCCCAATCTTGGATAAAAATGGAATCCTTAAACGATCTACTAAAGGGGCCCAAAACATCTTTAAAGAGTAAGAAAGCATTACTAAAGAGAGTAAGCCTATAGTTGATTTTTCTATTCCTACTTCGGAAAGCCAATATCTTAAGGGATCGATCAACAATCCCAAAGGAAGTCCTGATAGAACTCCTAAAGCCGAAATTAAGAGAACTCTTGGTTGAAAATAACTCCTAATTGACAAGAGCCAGGACATTGTTAATCTCTAAAATTTACAAACTGAAGGGGAATCTCCAATTCTTGTTTTTTTATCAAACTTATAATTTCCTGCAATTGATCTCTTTTTTTTCCTGAGACTCTAATACTTTCTCCTTGTATGGAGCTTTGAACTTTTATTTTTGAGTCTTTCACAATTCTAATAATTTTTTTTGAAATCTCTTGGCTCACTCCTTGGATTATTTCAGCATCTAAAAAAGCCTTGTTATTATTAGTTGTCCTCTCTCCAAATTTCAAAGCTTTTAAATCTATAGAACGTTTGGCTAAATTTTCTTTCAATATAGGAATCATTTGATCCAATTGAAACGCTTCATTAGCTGACAAAGCCAGTTTATTCTCTTTTATTTCGTATAAAGCATTGGCGTTTTTGAAATCAAATCTGTTTGCAATCACTCTATTTGATTGGTCTATTGCGTTAGTTAATTCATGAGAATCAACTTCGGACTTTATATCGAAAGATGGCATGCTTAAATTTTAGATTTTAAAAACTCCCAGTCAAATTTTATTCCTGGATCTTTTTTTCTATCTGGAGCTATATCAGAATGTCCTACAATCCTTTCTTTAGTTATACTTGGATATTCGTTCATCAACGCATGAGTTAATTTTATTAAGGTCTGGTATTGATTTTTCTCATATTTAGAGTTTTCCGTGCCTTCAAGTTCTATTCCAATTGAAAAATCATTACAATTTTCTTTATTGTCGTATATCGATACTCCTGCATGCCAAGCCCTTTTTTCTGTAGACACATACTGCTTTAAATTACCTGTTCTTTGAATTAAAAAATGAGAAGAAACTTTTAATGAAGCAATACTTTTGAAATATTCATGTTTTTTAAAATCTAAATTATTTTGAAAAAAATTATCTATGTCATTTGACCCATACTTGCCTGGAGGCAAACTAATACAATGTATTACGACTAAACTAATGTTGATTCCTTTGGGTCTATTATTAAAATTTGGAGAAGATATTTTTTGAGCTTCTTCAACCCATCCTGAGTTAATCAGCATTGATAATTTTTGCTGCCAACAAATCTCCTGTGGCAGCTCCTAGGGTCCACCCGAGATGGCCATGTCCGGTATTATAAAAAATTCCTTTAGCTTTGCTTTCAAAAACAAGAGGCATCATATCTGGTGTCATGGGCCTCAAGCCCGCCCAGGGAGTATAATTTTCTGTGCTTACATCTGGAAAATATTCACGAACCCAACCTAACAAGGGTCTTATTCTGTCCTGTCTAATATCCTTATTTTTTCCAGCCAATTCAGCTGTACCAGCTACTCTTAGTCGATCTCCAAGTCGACTTGATACAATTTTTTTTGGATCGTCTAAAAGGGAGACCTGCGGCGCAGATTTTCTAGATTTTTCGTCATCTAGGTGGATGGTTACGCTGTATCCCTTCACAGGATAAACTCTCATTTTATCTCCAAGACTATCTGCAAATTTTTGCGTGTCTATACCTGCACAAATTGCAACCTTATCAAAATGATAGCCAGTTGTTTCTGAATCTGAAGCTGCAGATAAAATAACTTTGTCTTTATCTTTATAAATACTTTCTATTTCAGTATTAAATAAAGATTTTACCTTGTATTTGTCCTCCAAGAGTTTATGCATATTTTTACAAAACTTATGAATATCTCCACTAGCATCTGATTTTGTATAGATTCCCCCTGCTAATTTTTTTTTATTATTTGAACTCTTAAAAGCTGGCTCTAAATCTTCAACTTGATCGGTGTCCAGAACCTCCCATTCCATTCCCTCTTGATCTAACCAAGATGCTTTCTCCGCAGCAAAATCCAATTCTTTTTGAGTATCATAAAAATGCAAAATCCCTTTTTTTAGCAAGTCGAACTCCAAACCTTCTTCATCTGATATTTTGTAGTAAAGTTCTCGAGCTCTCTTTGCAAGCTCAATAGTTTCTTGAGTTTTAGTTTTATGTTTTCCGTCAAACGAAGCAGCTAAAAAACCTACTATCCACTTATATTTTTCTAAGCTTGGAGACGGATTAAATAAAAGAGGAGCATCTTTTTTAAACATCCATTTCATGCCATTGATGATATTTTTTGGAGTATTCCAAACTTCCGAATTACTTGCACTCAATTGCCCTCCATTAGCGTAGCTGGTAGCCATAGCCGGGTATCTGCGCGAATCAATGAGAGTCACGTCAATACCATTTTTGGCTAAAGAATACGCGGTAGTAGTTCCTGCGATACCTGCACCAATAATCGCTACTTTTTCTATCATCTAAGCTCGGCGGGCAATTTGAAATATACTTCTTCTTGAAGCCCAGAAATCTCCTCACTAACTTTGTAACCTAATAAATTACATTTTTGAACCATTTGTTGTACAAGCTCTTCAGGAGCAGACGCACCTGCAGTAATTCCCATAACATTAATGTTATCTAAGTTCAAAGAGCTAATTTTTTCTGGGTCATCAATCAAAAAAGACTCAACTCCGCAATTCTCAGCTAATTCTCTTAACCTATTTGAATTTGAACTATTTTCCGAACCAACAACTATTATTAAATCTGACTCTAAAGCTAATTGTTTCACTGCATCTTGTCTATTTTGTGTTGCGTAACAAATATCTTCAGATTTTGGCTCTAAAATTAAAGGAAATCTTTCTTTTAGCTTTAATACAATTTCTTCTGTATCGGAAACCGATAAAGTTGTTTGAGTCACTAAACATAAGTTGTTAGGTTGGTTGATTTCAATGTTTTCTGCTTGTAACAAATTCTCCACCAGATACATATTTCCTTTCGAATCCCCCGGAAATCTGCCAAGCGTTCCCTCAACCTCAGGATGATTTTTATGTCCTATCATAATTATGTCTTTTCCAGTTTGCGCAAATCTTATTACTTCCTTATGAACCTTTGAAACTAAAGGACAAGTTGCATCAAAAAATTTTAAATTTCTTAATTTTGCTTCTTTCTCTACTTGATCTGAGATTCCATGAGCTGAGAAAATTGTAATACCGTCATCGGGAATCTCTGAAAGTTCATCGACAAATTTTGCTCCACGCGATTTTAGGTCCTCTACGACTTTTCTGTTGTGCACAACTTCATGTCTTACATAAATCGGAGGTCCATGAATTTCTAATGCTTTAGAAACTATGTCGATTGCTCTATCAACGCCTGCACAAAAGCCCCTTGGATTCGCTAGTTTTATAACTTTCATTTAAATTTTTTTTTCAAAGAAAATATTAAATACATAACTAAACCTATAGTGACATAAGAATCAGCTAAATTGAACACGTAAGGGTTGAATGTTATATCAATAAAATCGACAACATATCCGTAAATCAATCTATCCAACAAATTACCTAATCCGCCAGCTAATATAAATACATAAATCAATCGTTGGAAACCAGTCTTTTGCTGGTTATCTATTTTTATAAAAACCAAATAAAAAAGAAAACTACAGATCAAGAAAATTAGAATACTTAGAAAAATATTTAAATTTAAAGAAGGATTATTAAAAATACTGAAGGCAACTCCATAATTTTTTATGAAAGTAAAATTTAAAAAATTTGAAATTTCTATCGATTCATAAAGTTCTAGGTTTTTGTGAACCCAGGATTTGGAAGAAAAATCAAAATAGATTAAAAAGCCTAAAATGCCAATTAGCCAAACTTTATTTTCTCTAAAAAAATAACCTAATTTCTCCTGAGCCATCTATGTTGTCTTTGCATCTTGAGCAAATTTTTTCATCCTGATATGGAATTAGATTGTCTACAAAGTGCCAACATCTGTCACACTTTGAATTGTCACTTTTTGAAACATCAATTTTTATTGTATCGTTGAGAGAATTATCTGCTTTATCATCTAAAGAAAGATCGACATCGGAAGATATAAATAAAAATTTCAGCTCTTGTTTTAAATCGTTGAGTTGTATGAAAGATTTATCATTGCATTTAAGGCTAACTTTGGCCTCAAGAGAAGATCCTACTTCGCCGAGATTTCTTTTTTCTTCTATTTCTTTATTTACATTATTTTTTAAAGAAACGAGTCGCTCCCATAAATCATCATCAATCCTTTGATCAAATTCTTCCCAGTCATCGAACCATTGAGATAAAAAAATTGAAGACCCTTCTCCATTTTTTTCTAAGTAAGCTTCTTCGGCTGTAAAAGAAAGAATCGGGGATATTAAGGTTAGTAAGGAAGAGTAAACTTGATACATAGAAGATTGAGCAGATCTTCTTGCGATGCCTTCTTTTTTTGACGTATAAAGCCTATCTTTTATGATATCCAAGTAAAATCCACCTAATTCATTTGTACAAAAGTTTAAAACTTTTTGAAATGCTAAGTGTATTTCAAAATTTTCATAATCCTTGATAACTTCTTCTTGTAAATTTTTTGCTTTTATAGCGATCCATTTATCAAGTTCAGTATAATTTTTCGCGGCAACTTTATCTTTTGTATAATCAAAATCATTCAGATTTCCCATTAAAAACCTTAAAGTATTTCTTATTCTTCTATATGCATCTGAGATTCGTTCGAGAGACTCTTCCGAAAAATTCATTTCATTCCTGAAATCCGTAGAGGCTGTCCAAGCTCGTAAAATCTCTGCACCTTTTTTATTCCATACTGACTGCGGAGAAATTACATTTCCCAAAGATTTAGACATTTTTCTACCATCGGCATCCACAACAAACCCATGTGTTAAGACGTTTCGATAAGGTGATTGATCTTTAATGGCAAGCCCAGTCAACAACGAAGATTGAAACCACCCCCTGTGTTGGTCTGAACCTTCTAAATATAGATCGGCTGGATTACCTTCTTTATTTTGTTGATCCGGTGCACAAAAATGGGTAACTCCAGAATCAAACCAAACATCTAAGGTGTCAGTTATTTTTTCATATTCATTAGCTTCTGCCCCCAAAAAATCGACAGGGTCTGATAAAAACCAACTTTCAGCTCCACCCTTTTCGATTTTTTCTGCAACTTTTTCAATGATTTCAAGTGTATCTTTATGTAATTTACCTGTAACTTTATTAACGAATAATGGAATGGGGGCTCCCCAATGTCTCTGTCTCGAAATACACCAATCTGGTCTCTCTGATAACATTGAATTAATTCTTGATTTACCCCATTCAGGCAGCCAATTAACTTCATCAATTTTTTTTAAACAACTACCTAATAAGTCATTCTTATCCATTGAGATAAACCATTGTGGAGTTGCCCTAAAAAAAAGTGGTGTTTTATGTCTCCAACAATGAGGGAAACTATGTCTAAACTTATTTTTAGACATAAGTAAATTTTTAGACTTCAAAATATCTATAACAACTTGATTTGCTTCGGAAATTTTTTTTCCTCCAACGTATGGAACTTCTTCTGCAAATTTTCCATCTGCTTGGACTAAGCTTGAGTTATCAAAGTCGTAATCTCTACATGCTTCATAATCTTCCAATCCATGTGCAGGAGCGGTATGAACAAATCCTGTTCCTATTTCTTCTGTTACATGCGAAGATGAAATTATTGTCGATTCTTGATCAAAAAAAGGATGTTTACATTTAAGTCCCTCTAACTCTTTGCCTTTAACTTGGCCTAGAGAATTAAATTTTTCCATTTCGTATCGCTCTAGAGTTTTTTCTAATAATTTGGAAGAAACAACTAGAGATTTCTTAGATGAGTTAAAACCTGTTTCAATTAAAACGTAATCGAAATTTGGATTTATAGACATTGCTTTGTTTCCTGGCAATGTCCAAGGGGTTGTGGTCCAAGTAGCTATAAAAGCTTCAGATGTAAGCTTTGTCCCAAAAAGACTTTCAATAGCTTTAGATTCGATAGGAAATAATAAGTCTATCGCGGTAGATTCTTTTTCAAGATACTCTACTTCAGCTTCAGCAAGAGCTGAAAGACAATTTTCGCACCAATAGACTGGCTTAAAACCTCTAGATAAGTGTCCCGCTTGGATAATTTTCCCTAAAGCTCTCACAATATTTGCTTCAAACTTGTAATCCATAGATTTATAGGGATTTTCCCAATCTCCCAAAACTCCAAGTCTCACAAAATCTTTTTTTTGTATTGCGATTTGTTGGTTAGCATACTCTCTACATCTAAGTCTAAATTCCTCAACTGAAATATCTTTATTTGGTTTTCCGTGCTTTTGTTCAACATTCAACTCAATCGGAAGTCCATGACAGTCCCAACCTGGAACATAAGGGGCAGAAAAACCAGATAAATTCTTTGTCTTAACGATAATATCTTTCAGAATTTTATTTACCGTGTGTCCTAAATGAATTGGTCCATTTGCATAGGGAGGGCCATCATGCAAATTAAATAATGGCTTGTCT
>CABZRA010000023.1 GCA_902527995.1 uncultured SAR86 cluster bacterium | reverse complement strand
TCTTAGTCATCGTATCGCTCACAAACCAAGTGAAATGTCTGGCGGGGAAAAACAGCGCGTGGCTATAGCAAGGTCAATGGTTCATTCTCCAAGTTTAGTAATTTTGGATGAACCAACTGGTGATTTGGATTCTCAAACTGCTTTGGAAGTAATCGAGTCGCTTAAAAATTATATAAGCAACGTAAAATCCAGTTTGATAATCGCAACGCATGATGAAAATTTTAAAGACATTTCAGATCAAACCTTAACTATGGATTCAGGCATAATATAAGCTCATATGAGTTATATTATTTTATCTGGTGGAATAATTATTTGGCCAATCATATTACTTTCCATTATTTCACTTGCTATTGTTTTAGAAAAAATCTGGAATTTAGCCAGAGACATAATTATTCCAAAAAATTTAACTGAAAATTTAATTTCTTTGATTTCGGAAGGCTCTCTATCTGAAAGAAAAATAAAAAAAATGTCGAAAGACTCTGTTCTTGGAAATATTTTTGCTCAATTGGTAAGAGAAAAAAATAAAGACAAGTCTAGTTTAAGGCTTAAAGCTGAGGAGGTTGGAAGATTTGAAGTTAATCGCTTAGAACAGTATTTGTCTCTATTAGGGACTATAGCTACAGTATCTCCTATCCTTGGACTACTTGGAACAGTAATGGGCATGATAAATATATTTAGTAACTTATTGGAGTCTAATTTAGGATCAGTAAGTCCTTTAGCTGGCGGTATTGCCGAAGCATTGGTTACTACCGCTGCAGGTTTGGTAGTGGCTATTCCAACTTTAATTTTCTTTCGGCACTTTTCTCGAACGATCGAAAATTATTCTCTTGAGTTGGAAGAAGAATCTAACAAATTGATCGATTATTTATCAAAATAAATGAAATTTTTAAGAAAAAAAAATTCTGAATTATCTTTAGAAGTAACTCCTCTAATTGATATAGTTTTCTTATTGCTAATTTTCTTTGTGCTGAATAGCCAATTTGAAAAATTGACAACTATGGAATTGAGCCTACCCAAAGTAAATTCCAATCAACTTAATGAGCTTGCTGATGAGAATTTGATAATTGAAATCAATTCAGCCGAAGAATTAATTCTTAATGGCGAACGTTTGAATGAATTTTCTTATACTTCCTTGAACAACTTCATAATCGACAATTATCCTGACAGTAAAAAAGCTGTAATATCAGCAGATTTGGATACAAGATATCAATATTTAATTACAGTCATGGACGTCCTAAATAATAACAATTTCAATAGCGTTGAAATTAGCGCCATTGAACTTAAATAGTAATAATGGCAAAGAAACAATCAAATTATTCTAGGCTCATCAGCTATGTTGTTCCAAGTTATGCTTTTTTTCTTTTAAGTTTTTTTGGTTTTATCATCTTTGCCGGTTCGCAAGTTGCAATAGCGGAATGGTTTAGACAAATTGTAGACTTTGTCTCTAATCCTGTTGAAGATCAGTATCTTTATTTACCTGCGGCTCTTGTCGTATTGGCTTTAGTTAGAGGAATTGGATTTTATCTAGGCTCATACTTCATGGCCTATGTGGCAACCAAACTTGTTCATGATTTAAGATCAGATCTATTCGTCACAATAGTAAATTTGCCTTCAAAATTTTTTGATTCGAATACTAGCGGACATCTTTTATCAAGAATTACTTTTAATGTTTCTCAAGTTAGTGAGGCTGGAACTGAAGCAATAAAAATTATACTAAGAGAAGGCTTAATAGTTATCGGCCTTATCGGATATCTCGTTTATCTAAATTGGCAACTGACCTTAGTTCTTGTTTTTACAAGTCCGTTCATTGCTGGAATAGTATTTCTTGCTGGCAAAAGACTGAGGAGAGTGAGTACTAGAATCCAAAATGCTATGGGTGATGTAACTCATTTAAGTTCAGAATCAATAAACGCAAACAAAGAAGTAAAATTGTTTGGAAGGCAAGAGTCAGAATATGAAAAACTTGTCGAAGCGAGCGATCATAATAGAGTTCAAAGTTTAAAATTGGAGTCCACGAATGCAATTGCTTCTCCTCTAATACAAATTATTTTATCGATTGCATTGGCAACTATTACTTGGTTTGCGATAGATGCATCGGTAATTACAAAAATGTCTTCAGGAACTTTTATTGCATTTTTTGGAGCAGCTGCGATGTTAGCTAAACCTATAAGACAACTTTCCATTACTAATTCGATGATTCAAAGAGGTTTGGCAGCTGCAGATGTGATATTCAATCAAATCGATGAAAAAGACGAAGAAGACCATGGGGATAAAGAATTAAATAATACTCAAGGAGAAATTGAATTTTCGGATGTGAATTTTCGTTACGATGGGATGGACTTTGATTCCTTAAAGAATATAAATTTCTCCGTATCAAAAGGTTCAACTTTAGCAATTGTCGGTTCTTCAGGAGCTGGCAAATCTACTTTAGTAAACCTAATACCAAGATTTTACGAAATAAAAGAGGGGGCAATAAAGATTGATGGAGAAAACATAAATGATTTCAGCCTTAAATCGTTGAGATCAGAAATCTCTTTTGTGAGTCAAAATACTATTCTATTCAATGATTCTATTTTAAATAATATAAGGTTTGCCAATCCAGAAGCAACCAAAGATCAAGTGATAAGTGCAGCAAAAAAAGCATGCGCAGATGAATTTATTTCTAAACTTCCACAGGGGTATGACACGAAAATTGGAGATGATGGAACTTTACTCTCCGGAGGTCAAAAACAAAGGATAGCAATCGCGAGAGCTCTTTTAAAAAATTGTTCTATCTTAATTTTAGATGAAGCTACTTCTGCTTTGGATTCAGAATCAGAGACCTTAGTACAAGAGGCTGTAGATAATCTCAAACAAGGAAAAACTACTCTAGTCATAGCTCATCGTTTATCAACAGTTGAAAATGCCGATGAAATAATTGTTTTAAGCAAAGGAAAAATTACAGAAAGAGGTTCGCATAAAGACCTTATTGAAAAGAAGGGTAATTATTTTGATTTGTATAAAAATCAATTTGCTGACATAGAACCTCAAATAGAAGCGAAAAAACCTCTCTTTGTTCCAGAAATTAAAATTGAAGAATCTTTGCATAATGGCTACATAGAGAACGCCTGGTATAAAAATAAGGTTTGGATAAAATTATTTTATCCGTTATCAATTATTTTTCGCTTAATATCAAATTATAGAAGACAAAAATTATCTAAAACATCTTGGAAAGCACCTGTTAAAACGATAGTAGTTGGAAATATAACGGTTGGAGGAAACGGGAAAACTCCTTTTGTGATTTGGTTGGCAAATGTCTTAAAGAAAAATGGATATAAGCCGGGAATAGTTTCTAGAGGATATAAAAGTATTTCAAAAAAATTTCCACTTTCTGTAGATTTAGATACACAGGTATATAGTTCTGGAGACGAAGCAAAGATCATATTCAATTCTACTCAATGCCCTTTAGTAATTGGCCCCAAAAGAGTCGATTCATCAAAATATTTACTGGATAATTTTGATTGCGACGTTTTGATAACAGATGATGGTCTTCAGCATTATGCCCTAGGAAGAGACATTGAAATAGCTATGGTTGATGGGATAAAAAAATTTGGTAACAAACTAATGTTGCCAGCAGGCCCACTGAGAGAGCCAATCAAAAGACTTGATGAAGTAGATTTTATTATAAATACAAATTCATTTTGTAACGATGAATCGGAAAGAAAACAAAATGAATTTTTAATGTCATATAAACCAATTTCATGGGTGAATATTTGTTCAAAAAGGATCTATGAAATTCATGATTGGCCATATCAAAAGATGGTTCATGCGGTTGCAGGAATATCCAATCCTAATAATTTTTTTTCTTCTTTGAGAAGTTTGGGCTTCGATGTTATTGAGCACATTTATCCTGATCATTATAATTTTTCAAAAAATGATTTTGAGCAGTTGACTGATCTTCCGGTAATCATGACTGAAAAAGATGCCGTAAAATGTGATTTCTTAAGTGATAATTTTTGGTTTTTGAAAATTGAAGCTCAAATACCAAAAAATTTAGAAGAGAAAATTATTGAAAAATTAAGATCTTGAATAAAATAGTTCTAATACCTTCTCGTCTTCAATCCGAAAGATTACCTGAAAAACCTTTAAAATTAATTGGTACTAGGACAATGATAGAGATGGTTTATGAAGCTGCATCTAAATCAGTTGCAGACAAAGTAACAATAGCTACTGATTCCGAATCCATATTCCAAGAAGTTAATAATTTTGGTGGCGATGTTGTTATGACCAATCCAAAACACGCAAATGGTACTGAAAGGATTTATGAGGCGGCAGAAAAAATGGGCTTAGCGGGTGAAGATATTGTGATCAACTTGCAAGGGGATGAACCGTTCTCAGATCCAAAAGATATCAATAATATTTTTAAGTTGCTTCAAGAAGAAAATGTTGAAATGGTCTCAATGTTTACCGATCATAAAGATATAAAAAAACTTCTACAAAATGGTACAAGAGTTGCATACGGAGCTAGAGCTCTAACCAAAGGTGGTTATCATTCAAGACCAAAAATGACTTTTCCTGGAGGAATTTTAGTTGGTTGCGATGCTGGTCTGATGGTTTTTACTAAGATCAAAGGAACGCATACAGCCATGAAATCAGGGATGCTTGCTGCTGAGAGTGCATTTGAAGCTATTAGTCAAAATAGGATAGGAGAAGATTTAATCGATTTTGAAGAAAGACTTAAATCTTCTTGGATTGAAAGTGATTTGTATAAATCGAGAAATATGACTGCCCTTCTTCATAAATACGGAACTCTCATCGGTGGCTTAATTATGGGAATTGAACAATTTTTATTTAGAGGAAAGCTGCCTTTCACATGGAGACATAAAACTCCAGACTATGCTTGTATGAAAAAAGCTAATGTGTGCGAAAAAATAAATTATCCTAAGCCCGATGGAGTGATAAGTTTTGATAAATTATCTTCTGTTTTTCTATCAAATACTAATCATGAAGAAGATCAGCCATGTCATTTAACACTCAAGGATTCTTCCATACCTATTTCTGTAAACCTTCCTGAATACGACGAACCCGCCCAGAGATATTGCCCTGCAGGAGTTTATGAAGTAGTTGAAAAAGACGGAGAAAACAAATTTCAAATAAATGCACAAAACTGCGTTCATTGCAAAACATGTGATATCAAGGATCCCAGCCAGAATATTGTTTGGGTTACCCCTGAAGGCATGGGTGGTCCGAACTACCCCAACATGTAAATTTAAGAAAACTACTTAATCGTTTTGATACTTATAATATCCTTCTACAGGTATCATGAGGTGAGCGTAGTCTGTCCCTGGAAACATGACATAAGGCTCGCCCTTGGAAAAATCAGTTGTAAAATTTTCTATAGTCTTAGGATCTTTAGGCATCAACATCAAGTGCGGACCAGATTCAATCCATTCTCCAGGAGTAGAGTCTTTTTTATTTAAAACTCCTGGCACTAAATTATCCTCTCCAACATCGCCATGAAGCATCCACATAAAAGAGTCTCGAGTTAAATTTGGTTTTTTTCCTTCACCATATGCCATCATCCATTTCATTCCTTCATCGTCATGACAGACCGGCATAGCTTCATGGGCTGATTTCCAACCCATTTCAGGAAATGGTCTAGGATTCCCGTGTTGACAAATCCATCCATTAGTACCTTCTCTGAGAATTTCACCATTTCCTCCTATTACAGTTGCAAAGTCACCTATAAATGACGGTGCCGCAGACGAATAAGTCTTAATTTGCCATTCTGCCGATGTGTGATCATGATTATTCATGCTGTGATGATCGTTACTTAAAATATTAAAACTTAAAACTAAACTTAAAATAATAAATGTTAATTTCATCTTTTCTCCAATTAAAAATTTATTTTATTATCCCTACTCAAAAACTCCAAGACTAAATCTTTTACAGGAACTCAATAAATATAGTTCCTTTTTTTTATCATCCATTTCAGCTTCCTCGACTAGCTGGTAATAAACATTTCTAGTCAGTAAAGCCTCAAGATTTTTTCTAACAAGTATGTAAGGAGAAGGTTCCTTTTTTTCAGAAATTTCAATTCTCATGGGATGTTGATCGCTTAAAGGTACTATTTCCCCAACATTTGTCTTGAACAGGTAAGTCTCAATACCTTTTACAGTCTCTTTGTTATATGTAGTAATTACAAAAGGTTTGTCTTCAACATCTAACTTTATTTTTTCATAAGGTGTCACCAAATAATAAAACCCATCCTCATCATAACGAATCACCGAACTGAATAAATTAACCATTTTTTCTCTAGAAATGAGAGAATTCATGAAATACCACTTGCCGTCTCTTGTAATCTTCATATCTACGTTTTCGCACAAAGGGGGGTTCCACTTTTCTACTGGTGGAAGGCCTCCATTGTTTTTTTGAGCTTCCATAATACTTTGAAAAAGACTAGCTGTTGTAACCATGCTTAAGAAATAAATGTTGGTTCATTTTCCAATTCGACTTCAAATTTTTCAACAATCTCATTTTTTATTTTATTAGATAAATCGACAATATTTTCTGATTTTTGTGAAAAATTAACCAGTACCAAAGAATGTTTTTTTGAAACACCGCAATCTTTCATTTCATACCCCTTCATTCCAATTTTTTCTATGAGCCAGGCAGCAGAGATTTTGTATTGGTTTTCATTAATAAAATAGAATTTCAAATCAGAATAATCTGATAATAACTTATCTAAGTGAGTCTTTGATATGATTGGATTTTTAAAAAAACTTCCAACATTTGGCTGTGCTTCAGGTTTTGTTAGCCTCTCATTTCTTATTTTTAATATGATACTCCTTACTTCCTCAGCAGAACTAATCTCAATATCTTTGGGTATTGATTCGTAAGCTAAGTTCGGCTTGAAAACTTTACTTAGAGAAAATTTTATTTTGGTTATAAAAAGATTTGGCAATTTCTTAAAAATGCTTTCTCTATAGCTAAATTTACATTCTTCAAAATTAAATACTTCTAAATTTCCAGTATCTAAATTGATTGTTTCAACATAATCAATGAAATTTGAAACTTCAACACCATATGCCCCAATATTTTGGATTGGGCTGCCGCCGACACTCCCAGGTATGCCAGATAAATTTTCAAATCCATATAATTTCTTTTGGAGACATACTTTAACTAAATCATCCCAATTTTCTCCAGAGGCTGATTCTACAGAATTGTCCGTAATTGTTATCCCAAGAAGTCTATTTTTAATTACTATGCCTTTAAGGTCATTAAGTATGACAACGTTGGTTCCCTCACCCAAGATCCAGTATTTAGTTTTCGATTTCCTTATTTCTTTAGATAATTTAAATAAATCTTCGTAACTCGTTACTTCGAGAAAGCTTTCACATGAGTATTCAAATTTTAAAGAATTAAAATTTCTTAAACTTTTATTAGTCATTTCCAATTAATTTATTGGCTAATTTTAAATCTTCGTATGTATCAATCCCTAAATGTATTTTTGCTTCTGATCTAATCATATGAATCAAAATATTATTATCCATTGCTCGCATCT
>CABZRA010000022.1 GCA_902527995.1 uncultured SAR86 cluster bacterium | reverse complement strand
GTCCAGAAATCAAAGAAAGTATTAAAGGAATTGCCCTGGTCAAAGATGTTTTTAAGTCACCAAAATTTGGCTTTGTTGCTGGTTCAATTGTAGAAGAGGGAACAATTTCATCAAAAATGAATGTCAGAGTTCTCAGAGATAATATTGTAATCCATGAAGGTATTCTTGACTCATTGAGACGATTCAAAGACGAAGCAAAAGAAGTTAAATCTGGTACTGAATGCGGAATAGGTATTTCAAATTATTCTGATATAAAAATTGGAGACAGAATAGAAGTTTTTGAAAGAGAAGAAATAAAACGAAGATTATAATTGTTTAAGTCTACACCCTTCAAAAGATCACAAAGAGTAAGCGACCTAATTAGAAAAGAAGTTGCCAATATATTTCTATTTGAATTAAGAGATCCAAGGTTAAAAAATATAACAATAAGTAGAGTTGACATGAGCGATGATCTTTCTAATGCAACAATCTATTATTTTTTAAATTTTCAAGAAACTAATAAAAACGAAATTAATAAAGTTTTAAATAAAAGTAACGGTTTCATTAAGTCGACGCTTGGAAAACGTCTAAGTCTCAAAAAGATTCCTAAATTATTTTTTAAGGAAGAAATTAATGCTTAGTGGAGCTTTGATACTAAATAAACCTAGTGGAGTTTCATCAGGTGTTTTTTCTCGAAAATTAAAAACACTAGTAAATCATAAAGAAAAAGTGGGGCATGCTGGAACTTTGGACCCTTTGGCAAGTGGAGTACTCATAGTTTGCATTGGACAAATGACAAAATTCATAAATTATCTAACCAATGAAACTAAAACTTATGTTGCCGAAATAACAGTTGGAATAAAAACGACCACCGGAGATATAGATGGAGATGTTATAGATTTCTCTAAAAATTTACCTTCCAAAGAAGAATTCGAGATAGAAATTATAAATTTCATAGGAGATGTTAATCAAAAACCTCCAATGTTTTCTTCTCTGAAGTTTAAGGGTAAACCCTATAGATACTATGCTAAAAAAGGTATCCCGATCCAAATTAAAGAAAGAAAGATAAGAATAGAAAACATACAAATTATTTCTTTTCTAGAAAACAAACTCAAACTTAAAGTAGATTGCGGCCCTGGAACATATATACGCTCTTTAGCAGAGGATATATGTGAAAAACTTGGCACTTTTGGTTGCATCTCGAATCTGACTAGAATTCAATCTGCAGGATTTCAAATAGAAAGCTGTTTAGAGCTGAGTGAAATAACTGAGGAAAATATCGATAGAAAAATTATCTCTCCAGGGGATGCACTTAGAGCTCTAGATAGGATACAATGCCGACCAGAAATAGTAGAAAAAATAACTAATGGCCAAATGATAGAAATGGAAAGGGCCAGTGATAACGGATTCTTTAGACTTTTTGATATTGAAGAAAATTTTTTGGGAATAGTTGAAAGTTATGGTGGGTTTTTGAAACCTAAAAGATTACTAGGTAATTTTAATAAAATTGGAGATAGCTCTTGAGCTTAAATTTAAAAAAAAAGAGTAAAGTCATTAAACAGTTTGCCAGATCTGATACAGATACTGGTTCACCAGAAGTTCAAATTGCGCTTTTGACTGAAAATATTCTTGCTTTGCAAAGCCACTTTGAAGATCATCATAAAGATCATCATTCTCGTCAGGGACTGATAAGAATGGTTAATAAGCGAAGAAAACTCTTAGACTATCTAAAAAAGAAAGACAGTTCGAAGTACAGTTTGATTCTAAAAGAGTTAAATCTCCGAAAATAAAAAATTTAGATCATAAAATTATTATGGATAGTGAAAAAATTATATCCTGCAAAAAGACTATTGCGGGCAAAGAGGTTTCTTTAGAAACCGGTAAAATAGCAAGACAAGCAACAGCTTCAGTTATAGCTTCTTCAGGAGATACTCAAGTATTAGTTACCGTTGTTGCCGGAGCGCAAAAGGAAGGACAAGGCTTTTTTCCGCTAACAGTAAATTACATCGAAAAATATTATGCGGCAGGAAAGATTCCAGGGAGTTTTTTTCGTAGAGAGGGCAGGCCTTCAGAAGGAGAAGTTCTCACGTCAAGGCTTATTGATAGACCTATAAGACCGCTTTTCCCAAAAGGGTATACTCAAGAAGTACAGGTTGTGTGTACTGTCTTATCAATGGATAAGGATGATTCTGCGGATATAATATCTCTAATCGGAGTGTCTGCAGCTTTGCAATTGTCAGGATTACCATTTCAAGGGCCTTTGTCAGCAGCTAAAGTTGGTTTCATAGATGGAAATTACGTCCTTAACCCCTCTTTAAGTGAGCTGGAAAATTCTAAATTAGATATGGTTATTGCTGGCTCGACAGATGCTGTTTTTATGGTTGAATCAGAAGCTAAAGAATTAACTGAAGATCAAATGCTGGGAGCAATTTTATTTGCTCAGCAAGAAATGAAACCAAGTTTAGATTTGATTGAGGAGCTTGTGTCACAAGTTGATGTTGAACCTATTGAATATTCTATAGAAGAAGAAGATAAAAACTTAATGGAAATGGTTTCAAATTCTGTTGCTACAAAAATTGAAGAAGCCTATCAAATTCCAGAAAAAGCAATGAGGCAACAAGCCGTAGCTGATGCTAGAGAATACTTATCAGATCAATTCAGCAAAGATGAAGATGAAGAAATAATAGATAAAGCAAAAAAATATTTTAAATCTTTAGAGTCATCAATTGTTAGAACACGTCTACTTCAAGGATTGCCAAGAATCGATGGAAGAGATTTAGATACAGTTAGGCCAATAACAATTGAAACTGGTTTTTTAAAGCAAGCTCATGGCTCAGCTCTCTTTACAAGAGGAGAAACTCAATCTATCGGGGTAGCAACAATCGATTCTCTTAAACTCTCCCAATTACTGGATACTCTCCATGGAGATACTAAAGATTCTTTTATGCTTCATTATAATTTCCCCCCTTATTCTGTTGGTGAAGCTGGCCTGATCGGCAGTCCCAAACGAAGAGAAATTGGTCATGGAAAGTTGGCTAGAAGAGCTCTTGAAGCTGTCCTTCCTAATCCTCAAGATTTTGAATACGCCATCAGAGTAGTATCAGAGATAACTGAATCAAATGGATCTAGTTCTATGGCTACAGTTTGTTCATCAAGTCTTGCTATGATGGACGCTGGAATTCCTTTAAAAAAAGCAGTTGCAGGAGTAGCGATGGGTCTTGTAAAGGGCGAAGATGATTATTGTGTTATTACTGACATTCTAGGGGATGAAGATCACCTAGGTGATATGGATTTTAAAGTTGCTGGAACTTCTGACGGTGTAACTGCTTTGCAAATGGATATAAAAATAGCAGGCATAAACGAAAAGATTCTTCAGGATGCTTTAAATAAGGCCAACACTGCAAGATCTCAAATTTTACAAGAAATGTCTAAGGTTCTTAGTGAGTCTAGACCTGAGTTATCTGAATTGGCCCCTCAAGCAATCAATACCTCTATCCCAAAAAATAAAATTGGTGAGGTAATAGGTAAAGGAGGTAGCACAATAAAAAGTATCACAGAAAAAACTGAGACAAATATCGACATTAACGATAATGGCGACATAAAAATTTACGGAAGAAGCAAAGAGTCTAGACAAGAGGCTTTGGAAATTATTGAGTCAATGATTTCTGATCCCGAAGTTGGTTTAGTGTGCGTGGGCACTGTTGTAAAAATTGTTGATTTTGGAGCTTTTGTTTCATTTGATAATGGAAAAGAAGGATTGGTGCACATATCAGAAATCGCTGAAGAAAGAGTTAAAAATGTCAAAGATTATCTTGTTGAGGGAGAGGAAGTCGACATTAAAGTAATCGGCGTAGACAATCGTGGAAAAGTTAAGTTAAGTATGAAGGCAGTGAGTAACGATTCTGAGAGTGTAGATTGATTTTGGTGGCTATGCTTGGACTTGAACCAAGGACCTCAGCATTATGAATGCTGCGCTCTAACCAGCTGAGCTACATAGCCGAAAGTGGATTCTCTTTTTGATCATATGCTTTGTCAAGTTTTAAACGTTGAATCTGAATAAAATTACATCGCCTTCACTCACGACGTATTCTGATCCTTCTGAACGAAGTTTTCCCGCTGTTTTTGCCCCTTGATCACCTTGGTAAGTTATATAATCGTCAAAACTTATGACTTCAGCTCTGATAAAACCTTTTTGAAAATCACTATGGATTACTCCTGCAGCCTCAGGAGCTAAGGAACCTTTTTTAAGTATCCAAGATCTAACCTCTTTTTCACCAGCAGTAAAAAAAGTTCCAAGGCCTAAACTAGTATATGAAGTTTTTATTAACCTTTCTAATGCAGGCTGGTTGATTCCTAAATCTTTTAAAAAAGCCTTTTTCTCGTTTTGCTCTAATTCGGAAATTTCTGCTTCTAATTTAATTGACAAAGGAATAAACTCCGAATTTTCCGTTAAGGCTTTGTCCTTTAATTTTTTATATTGATCTTGGTTATCATCTTCGGCGATGTTAGCAACATATATAAAAGGTTTTAGACAAATTAAATTATATTCTTTTAGATGCTTTTTTTTCTCATTAGATAACTCGAGTATTTCCTTTTTATTAGACTTACCTACAAGCTCAATTACCTCCTCAACTACAGCCAGTCTCTCTTTTGTAGATTTATCTAACTGAGAAATTTTTTTATTTAAGTTTGATCTAATTTTTTCAAGGACATCTAGATCTGCCAGCATCAATTCTGTTTCAATAATTTCGACGTCAGATAAGGGATCAATTTGATTGTTCACATGAACAATGTTTTCGTCTTCGAAACATCTTACTACTTGAATAATTGTTTGTGTTTCACGAATATGTGAAAGAAAAGTGTTTCCTAAGCCTTCTCCTTTAGAAGCCCCCTTAACAAGACCAGCAATATCTACGAATTCAACACTGGCAGGTATTATCTTTTCAGGTTGAACGATTTCAGCCAATTGTTCTAATCTTTCGTCAGGAACTTCTACAATTCCTAAATTTGGCTCAATTGTGCAAAAAGGATAATTTTCAGCATCTATTTTTGAGTTAGTTAAAGCATTAAAGAGGGTAGATTTACCAACATTTGGAAGTCCGACAATTCCACATTTTAGAGACATTATTTTGAGTGAAGTTTATTTACTGCTTTTTCCCAATTACTAAGGATTACATCTTCAATAATTTCAATTCCTGACAATATAGCCTTTTTCCTTTCTTGAATTTCTTTCTTAGTTCCTTTTTTTACCACATAATCGTTTACTTTCTTAGAATCTCCTGGATGCCCGATTCCAATTCTCATCCTTAGAAAATCTTTATTTCCTTCAAAATTTTCAATAATACTTTTCAATCCGTTGTGCCCTCCGTCACCTCCATATTTTTTGAGTTTACACGTACCGGACGGCAAGTCTAAATCGTCATGAATTATTAGGACATCCTTTATATTTAAATTATATTTCTTCAAAGCAGGTTTCAATGCTTTACCACTGTTATTCATAAAGACATCAGGAATTAAAAGATATACATCTACCTTATCAAGTTTATGTATAGATACCTTCGATTTAACAGACTTTATTTCTTCAAATTTTAAATTCCATTTTTTTGAGAGTTCCTCAATAAAATCAATTCCAGCGTTGTGACGCGTTTTGGCATACCTAGCTCCGGGATTACCCAGGCCGGCAATTAAAAATTTTTTCATTAAGAATTTTCTTCTTCGGCAGCTTTGTCGGCATCTGAAGATTCATCTTTTGAATCTTCTTCATCTTGAGTAGCTTCAGATATTTCCCCTTCAATTTCTTCTTCTATTTCTAGAGAAGCTCTTGTAGTGCTACATGAGACAACTGGTTGATCTTGACCTGTTAAAAGAGCATTCGATAACTCAACTCCCTCTGGCATAGCAAGCCCAGATTGCATTATGGAGTTACCTAATTTTAATTCAGCGACATTAACTTCAATAAATTCAGGTAGGTTTTCAGCAAGACAAGTTAACTCTATTTCATTTTTATTTTTCGAAATCATTCCACCCTCATTCTTAACACCAAAACAAATATCTTCGTTAGTAAATTTGATAGGAACTTGCATAGTAATTTTAGTTTTCGAAGAGACTCTCATGAAATCAACATGAACTGGCTTATCATTGGATGGATTTATTTGAACTTCTTTAAGTATGACTTTGTAAGATTCTTCATTCTGTTGAAGAACTATGACTTGAGAAAAAATACTTGGTAATTCTAGAGCTTTTCGCAAATCTTTAGCTTGGAGAGAAATTTTTTTTGTTTTTTCTCCTGCACCGTACACAACACCAGGGATATCTCCAAGTTTTCTGATTTTACCTGCAGAAATTTTTTTTTCTTCTGATAAGTATTCGAATTCTAAAATCGTTTGATCTGCCATTTGTTACCTCAAAGAAACATTGCACTTACTGATTCCTCTTTATTTACCCTGTTAATTGCCTCCGCAATAGTCTTCTCTAGAGAAATAATTTTTATTTTCTTCAATTTAGAAGCCTCTTGTGAAAGCGGGATTGTATCAGTCACAATAATTTCGTCTAGACCTGATTTTTCAATTCTTTTTAGTGCAGGCCCAGACAACACAGGGTGCGTTGCGTAAGATATTACTTTTTTAGCTCCAGAATTCTTTAATGCCTCAGCAGCATTACATATTGTCCCTGCAGTATCAACAATGTCGTCGACTAAAACACATGTCTTATTGTCTACATCACCAATAACATTCATAACTTGAGATTGATTATCTCTTTCTCTTCTTTTATCTATAATTGCTAGGTCGGCATCGTTTAAAAGCTTTGCTAAAGCTCTTGCCCTCACGACACCTCCAACATCTGGAGAAACAATTATTAAATCTTCATAATTCGCTTTGCTAATATGTTCATAGGTTACGTTTGTCCCATAAATATTATCTACAGGAACATTGAAAAATCCTTGAATTTGATCTGAATGAAGTTCAATAGTTAAAATTCTATCAGCCCCAGCATTTTGGAGCATTTCAGCAACTAATTTGGCGCTTATAGGAACTCTTTCAGATCTTACACGACGATCTTGTCTGGCATAGCCAAAATAGGGTATCACGGCCGTTATTCTTGAAGGTGAAGATCTTCTAAGTGCATCAATAAGGATCAATAGCTCCATCAGATTTTCATTCGCTGGATAGCAAGTAGATTGAATTATAAAAACATCCATTCCTCTAACATGCTCATCAATTCTCACGTTCAGCTCATCGTCGCTAAATCTGCCTACGAAGACATCGCCTAATGTTTTTCCTAATTCTTTCGCGACTTTTTTTGAAAGAGAAATATTAGAAGTTCCTGAAAAAAGGACTAGGTTATTATTTTGATCAGTCATCTACTTTTCTCGTTAAATTAATATTGGCTGGGGTGGATGGATTCGAACCATCGCATGGCGGCATCAAAAGCCGCTGCCTTACCGCTTGGCTACACCCCATAATTCTTTATCTCATTTATAATTTTTGAATTATTCAACGTAGTAGTTACAAAACAATTCATCTTAGATGGTGCATTATCCATTATTTTTGAAGCTTCATCAAAGTTATTAAACAATGAGTAAATCGTTGAGCCTGTTCCAGTCAGGTAAGCATCATTATGTTGTTCTATCCATTCAAAACATTTATTGACTTCTTTAAAATTATTTCTCACCCAAACTTCAAATGAAT
>CABZRA010000021.1 GCA_902527995.1 uncultured SAR86 cluster bacterium | reverse complement strand
GGCAATTTTACGTTTGTTTTCCAAAAAAGAATTTAATGCTGCGCAAATTAACAGAATTAAAGAAAGGCTGGGTCCAAAGGAACATATAAATTGTAATGTACCGATATGGATTCATGCAGTTTCAGTTGGGGAGGTAAAAGTTGCTGCTTTATTAGTTAAAGAATTAAAAAAAAGATTTCCCGATTCAAATTTTCTAATCACTACCTCTACTGTTACGGGATCAAACGAAGTAACTAAACGTTTTGGTTCTAAAATATCACATCAATATCTTCCTTATGATCTAAATAGTTTTATAAAAAAATTCATAATCAATTTAAATCCTAAATGTTTGATTTTAATTGAAACAGAAATTTGGCCGAATTTGATTAACAATTGTAATAAAGCTGATATTCCAATAATTCTTCTAAACGGTCGGATGTCTCAAAAGTCATTGAGTAAATATCAAAGATTTCCAAAATTTTTTTATAAAATCTTTTCAAAATTAAATTTAGTCGTGGCGCAAAGTTTAAGTGACTTGGAGAATTTCAAAAAACTTGGCGTTGATTCTAAATTAATTACTCAAGATTATTCTTTAAAATTTTCTATGCTATCCAATGAAAAAAGATTTGAAACTATAAAAAAAATTCCAATCGAATCTTCAAAAAAAATTATAGTTTGTGCAAGCACCCATCCAGGCGAAGAAGTATTTTTAATTAAAACTTTTTTAAAACTGGATATTACAAAATTTCATTTGGTTTTAATACCAAGACACCCGCATAGAGCTTCTGAAGTTATAGAAATTTTTGATGGAAAAAAGCTTAGCCACGAAGTTTTTTCGGATTTTCTAAATTTAAATTTTGACGTAACACTAGTTGATAAAATGGGCTATGTTGAATCTTTCTTTGAGATTGCAGACATTGCTTTCATAGGTGGGACCATAGTTCCTCATGGAGGTCAGAATTTTTTAGAAGCAGTGCAATTTGGGTTACCTTTATTTTCAGGACCAAACACTTTCAATTTCAAGGAAATATCTGATGATTTGCAAAGACTGCAAATTTTAAATATCATAGAATCTGAAGATGACTTAGTGTTGAAGTGGGGAGAATTTTCATGCGATTCACAAATCAATAAGCTAAGTCAAAACTATCTTTCATCTAGACAGGGAGCCGTCCAAAGATCAGTTGAGAAACTCATTGTTTTATTGAAAGATTAGTTTTTTTTATTTGAGGGGAGGAATTACGTGAAGTTTGTTACCGCAGTCATTAAACCGTTAAAGTTAGATGAGATCAGGTGCGCTCTAGACGAACTAAACATTACTGGCCTTACCGTTTCAGATGTCAAAGGATTTGGAAGACAAAAAGGAACTACCGAGCTCTACAGAGGTCATGAATATAAAACAGACTTTCTACCTAAATTAAAAATAGAAGTTGCAATAAAAGATTCCCAGGTCAATGAAGTGATTGATGCTATATCTAAAGTTGCAAATACCGGAAAGATAGGCGATGGCAAAATATTCGTCTACGACCTAGAGAAAGTTACAAGAATCAGAACCGGAGAGATCGACGAAGAAGCAATTTGAATATTTTTTAAACTTTAACTCATATAGAAAAATATAAGTGAAACCATTAATTGCTATTTATGGCCCCACCCATACTGGCAAAACAGAATTAGCAAAAGATTTATACTCAAAATTTCCTTCGGAATTAATCAGCGTCGATTCAGTACAAATATACAAAGGTTTTGATATTGGCAGTAATAAGCCCGATAAAAAGGAATTGCAAAAGTACCCGCACCATTTGGTTAATATTTTAGAGCCTAACGAAAAGTTTTCTGTTGGAGATTTCAAAAAGAAAAGTATAAAAATCCTCCAAGCAGCAGACAAACAATCTAGGCTGCCTATTTTTGTAGGTGGAACAATGATGTATTTCTATAGTTTATTGGAAGGTTTGGCGAATTTGCCGGAACGAGATGATTTGATAAGAGCCGAATTAATATGCGATCTAGAAACTTATGGTCTGAGCTATTTGTTTAGAAGGCTAAAAGAGTTAGATCCTGAATCAGCACTTGTAATTCATCATAATGATAGCCATAGAATATTAAGAGCAATAGAAGTATGTTTAATAACTAATGAAAAGTTCAGCACAATCCAAAAGCATGCAGTAAAAGAAAAAATTTTAAAGAGAAAGATTCTGAGTTTTGCGATTGTTCCTCAAGATAGACAGCAATATAAGAAAGAACTTCGTGAAAGATTTAAGTTAATGATTGAAAGAGGTTTGATAGAAGAGGTTAAAGAAATAAAAGAAAAATTTACAAAAAACTTACCTGCCCTTAAAGCCGTTGGTTATAAACAGTGCTTAGAATTTCTCGATGGAAAAATAGATGAAGAAGAGTTTTTTAATAGAGCCGTAAATGCAACTTACCAATTGTCAAAAAGACAAATCACTTGGTTGAACAAGTTGACAACCACAAAAATTTTTCAAAAGGATGAATTGAATAAAGTTATAAAGATTGAATCTTTTTTGTAAATCTAGTGTTTCTTTATTCTCAATCAACACATAAAATACGCTTCTATGTCTTGGAATGATCAAAACAATAAAAATGGCTCAAGAGATCCTTGGGGAAATAAAAATGACGCGCCTGATATTGATGAGGCCATTAAAAGATTCAAAGCAATCTTTGGCCCAATTTTCGGTGGAAGCTCTGGCGGCGGCGGCGGTAGTAAAAAGTTAGGAACTTCTAAATATATTTCTTACTTTTTTGTTGCTTTAATAGTTCTTTATGGAGCTGCTGGGATTTATACCGTAGATGCACAAGAAGAGGCAGTCATATTAAGGTTTGGTGAATACACAAATACGAAAGGGCCGGGTATCCATTGGAACCCACCACTCATAGATACAAGATCTATAGTTAATACTGAAAAGCTTTTCACACATACAACTAATTCTTCAATGCTTACTAAGGACGAAAACATTGTGAATGTCGAGGTTGCTGTTCAATACAAAAGATCTAATCCAGTTTTTTTTCTTCTTGAAGCTTCAGCTCCAGAAGATAGCTTATCTCAAGCCGCTGAATCGGCTCTAAGACATGTTGTTGGAAGCAACACTATGGATAGTGTCTTAACAACCGGAAGAGAACAAATTGCTATCGACGTTAGAGGTAGACTTCAGGAGCGTCTTAATACTTATTTGACCGGTATCGAAGTCGTAACAGTTACCATTAGAGAATCAAGACCACCTGAGGCAGTAAGAGCAGCTTTTGATGATGTGGTTAAGGCTCGAGAAGATGAAGTTACTCTAAAAAACCAAGCTGAAACTTACGCTAATGAAATTGTTCCGATTGCTAGAGGAGCTGCAAAAAGGGCGATTCAAGATGCGGAAGGTTATAAAGCTAAAGTTATATCTGAGGCAACTGGAGAGGCAACAAGATTCGATCAATTACTTGCAGAGTATAAAAAATCGCCTGACGTTACTAGAGAGAGGCTTTATTTGGATGCGGTTCAGTCAGTAATGTCTAACAGCACAAAAGTTATGATCGATGTGAAAAATGGAAATAACATTATGTACTTACCTTTAGATCAAATTGCTGCTGCATCGTCACTACGACCATCCGACGATCAAAACAATTCTTCATCTAGTGCTTTAAACCCAAACGCAATAGAAGATCTAACTGACAGAGTTATAGAAGAAATAAGAAAAAGGCAGGAGCGTAGATAAAATGGGCACAATGAGATTAGGCTTAATAGGTGTAGCATTACTGTTAATAATTATAATCGCCAACAGTGTTTACATAGTAACTGACAAACAAACGGCAATTTTGTTGAGATTTGGTGAGATAGTTAACTCAAAGATAGAGTCTGGCTTGCATTTCAAAGTACCAATCCTTCACACTGTCAGAAAGTTTGATTCGCGTGTTCTTACACTAGACGCTATTCCTCAGCCATATTTTACTGCAGAAAAAAAACGTTTAATTGTAGATGCTTTTGTAAAATGGCGTATCACTGACAATGAACAATTTTATATCACATCATCTGGTGGTCAGTTGGGTGCGATGAGAACGTTGCTAACCCAAAGGGTTGATGAAGGTTTAAGGAACCAATTTGGTGTTCGCACGGTCCAAGATGTGATTTCAGGCGAAAGAGATCAATTAATGAGTGCTTTAACTACAGACTTAAATATTGTTGCTAATCAAGAATTAGGAATCGAAGTTATAGATGTGCGAGTAAAGAAAATTGAGCTTCCCAATGAAGTAAATGATTCAGTCTATAACAGAATGAGAACTGAAAGAGAAAGACTTGCTCAAGAATTAAGAGCAGAGGGTAATGAGATTGCTGAAGAAATTAGAGCAAACGCTGACAAAGAGAGAACAGTGATCATCGCTGAAGCATATAAATTAGCAGAGATCTTGAAGGGTGAAGGCGATGCTCAGGCTACAGCTATTTACGCAAAAGCTTTCGATAAAGATCCCGAATTTTATGAATTCACAAGAAGTTTAAATGCTTATCAATCAACCTTTCAAAACAAATCAGATGTATTATTGATTGATCCCGAAAGTGATTTTTTTAAATACTTAGACAGTTCAACCGGCTCACAAGATCAAGAATAACAATGCCCACAAATTCTTCTAATCTTCCTGATGGAGTAGAAGATATAACAGCTCCTGATTCATTGGAGTTGGAAACACTTAGAAGATCTTTAATAGACTTCTATCAAACAAAAAGCTTTCAGTTGACCTATCCTTCTTTAGTCGAATTTGCTGATGCAATTGGAGGCGAACAAAATACTTCTTTGAGAGATTCTGCGTTTACTTTTTTTGACGATTTGTCTTCAAATGAGTTAGCAATTCGCCCAGATATTTCTCAACAAATAGCAAGAATTGATCAGGCGGAAGAATCAGATAAGGAACAAAGATATTGTTACGTAGGTGAGGTACTAAAAAAAAGAAAAGACTCTTTTAGTCAATCAAGAATTACGATTAAAGCCGGAGTTGAAATTTTTGGTGGCGAAGATAATAAATTTGAAGTACTAGGATTACTGTCAGATAGTATGAAAATTGGAAATCTAAATGAGTTAACGTTGTCTTTTGGAAAAACTGAAATTTTAAACGAGATTATAGAACCTTTAGATCTCAGTTATGATGATGGAATTGCTTTGAATAAAATAATTTCTTCAAAGTCTGAATCAGATTTATCTTCTTGGGCAAAAGAAGCGAAAATTCAAAATAATATTTTGAGCAAGTTACTAACTTTAATTGATAGCAATGGAGATTTATCAATAATTTCTAAACTTAAAAATATTCAGACAAATGATGCGTACCTTACTGAAATAAAAGATATATGGAACTTCATCGATAAAGAGACCTGTTTTAGCCCCCACATTGATTTAACTGATTTTCCTGGTTTTAATTATCACGATGGATTAGTTTTTTCAGCGCACTCAGATAAATACGGATTTTCAATTGCCAATGGTGGAGAATATTTTTCTCAGACGGTGTCTGGGAAGCTAAGATCTGCAATTGGCTTTGATCAAGACATTATTGCAATGATTAAATTAAAGGCATAGATCGTGAAAAATAATTTTGCCGTACTGGGACTTCAATGGGGGGATGAAGGAAAAGGCAAAATTGTTAATTTTTTGTCAGATAGAGCAGATGCTGCTTGCCGTTACCAGGGAGGCCATAATGCTGGACATACTCTTATAATTAATGGAGAGAAAATAGTTCTTCATCTCTTGCCTTCATCCATTTGTCATGAAAATGCTTTGTCTCTGATCGGTAGAGGAGTCGTAATATCCTGTGAGGCTTTATTTGAAGAAATTGAAAAAATTGAACCAATTGCAAAAAATATTCATGAACGTTTAAAAATCAGTCCTGCTTGCTCTCTTATTCAGCCTTATCATATTTTAGTTGATCAATTAAAAGAAAAATCTAATAGTTTCAATACTATTGGCACGACCTTAAGAGGGATTGGGCCTGCTTATGAAGATAAAGTTGCAAGAAGAGCTATCAGAATAGTCGATACCTTGTCGGAAGCAAAGTTGGTAGAAAAATTAGAAGAAAATGTGTCCTTTTATAATTTTTGGCTAGAAAACTATTTTGGCCACCAAAAATTAGATTATGAAAAGATTAAAGATCAAAATTTAGAATATGGGGAAAAACTAAAACCACTATTAGCAGATGTTTCCTCTGTAATTCAGTCCCTTAATGACTCTGGTAAAAGAGTACTATTTGAAGGAGCTCAAGGAGCTTTATTGGATGTAGATCAAGGGACTTACCCTTTTGTGACTTCAAGTAATTGCTCTCCATCAGGCATAGCTTCAGGAGCAGGCGTCGGCCCTTTGGACGTAAACTATATTCTTGGGGTAGTAAAGGCATACGTGACACGAGTTGGCGAGGGCCCGATGCCAACTGAAATTCATGATCCAATTGGTGAAGAGATTGCTGAAAAAGGAGGAGAAGTTGGTGCAACCACTGGTCGACCAAGAAGATGCGGTTGGTTTGATGCAGTCACGGTGAAAAGAATAATAAAATCAAATAATGTGTCTGCTTTGTGCCTAACTAAAATAGATGTTTTAGATTTTTTAGATACGATCAAAATTTGTATTGATTACAGTTATAAAGATGGTTCAAACAATTATGCTGAATGTATGGATTTAGATACTGTTGAACCGAAATACATTGAGTGCAAAGGGTGGAAAACTCCGTTGAAAGGTATAAATCGTAGCGAAGATTTACCTTTGGAGGCAATTGAATTTATAAAAAAAATTGAGGAAGTTTGCGAACTTCCTGTTGATATTGTATCTACAGGACCAGATGATATGGGAACCATCTTAATTAATAAAGATATCTAGTTCTTTACTTTATCCAAGACGGCATTAATAAATTTGTAACTCGAATCCTGACCATATTTTTTTGCTAGCCTAATGGCTTCGCTGAGCGAGATGGAACGATCTATTGAATTTTTTTTCATTTCGTGAATGATTGATCTTAATATAGAGATTTCAATTTCTCCGATGTCATCTAATTTGATCTTAGAGTTTTTTATAATTATTTCGTCTATAGTTTTTTGGTCTTTTTTAATTCCTTTTAAAATTTCATTGAGTTCAGTCAAATCTAACTTTTTGTGTCTTTCCTTTAGCTGTTTTAAAACTTCAGTATTTGAGTCGCCGCTGATTTCCTTCTGATATAGAGCTTGAAGCAGTAACTCTCTTTTTTTTGCTGGCGAGGGAATTATTTTTTGCTTAGCCATCCAGTTCATCAAGTAAAGCAAGGGCGCTTAAAGCTAGTTCTTTACCTTTTGTTTTCGATCTTTCTAAAGCCTGATCAATATTATTTGTCGTTAGAACTCCAAAGATTACAGGTTTATTTAATTCAACTCCTAGTGCCATTATCTGATTACTAACTGATTGAGCAATGATGTCAAAGTGAGGGGTTTCACCTTTGATAATTGCTCCTATAGTTACGAATGCATCATAAGAATTTGCTTTATTCTTTACCATAAAAGGAATTTCAAAAGCTCCGGGCACAGTAACTATCGAAAAATTAACGTTAACTTGATTAAAGACATTCGAACAATCATCAATCATTGGTTGAATTGTTTCTTCGTTCCACTTAGTTTTAACAACTAAAATATTTGTGTTTGAATAATCACTTTTTTTTAAGCTTAAATCTAAAACTTTTTTCATTTTTGTATGTATTTAACTACTTCTAAACCAAATCCTGAGATTGACGGGTATCTTGTCTTAGATCCAAGCAGAGCAATTTTTTGAACGCCTAAATCTCTTAAAATTTGTGAACCAGCACCGATTCTTCTGACATCGATTCCGCCTGGAATTGACTGTTTATAGGATTTTTTTAAATCCTGAATTTCTTCTTCCTTATTTTTACCACCATCGATTAGAATTATTAAACCCGATCCGTTTTTATTTATTTTTTTCATAGCCGCATCAAGAGACCACCGACTTCCAAATTCTTGAATTTGGAGAGTATCGTGTAAAAAGTTAGTTTGCTGGACTCTCACATAAGTAGGTTTTGATTTCGTAATTTTTCCTTTTTTTAAGGCTAAATGAGTTTCGCCCGTAATACCGTCCTTGTAGGAAATGATT
>CABZRA010000020.1 GCA_902527995.1 uncultured SAR86 cluster bacterium | reverse complement strand
TAAACAATCTTGAAGAAGGCTATATTCGCCCAATGTGCTTTTATGGTGCTCAAGGAATGGGCTTAAGAGCAGATAATCTAAAGACGCATTGTATTGTTGCAGCTTGGGAATGGCCAAGCTACATGTCTCCAGAAGCTTTTGACGAAGGAATAAAAATAAAAATCTCTTCATATAAAAGGCAAACAAATAATTTAGTTTCCAGATCAAAAGTAAATGGTAATTATGTTACTTCCATTATGGCTCTTCAAGAAGCCATGCAAGAGGGTTTTGATGAAGCACTTTTGCTGGATGATGAGGGTAATATCTCAGAAGGATCTGGAGAAAATTTATTTCTAGTTAAAAATGGAAAGCTTTTTACTCCTGATCTGGCAGCATCCTTAAACGGTATTACTCGCAAAAGTATAATTAGTTTAGCCCAAGAAGAAGAAATTGAGGTGAAGGTTAAAAAAATAAATTTAAATGAAATTTTAGATGCCGATGAACTATTCTTTACAGGTACCGCTGCTGAAGTTGTTCCTATAAGGACAGTGGACCGGAATATAATTGCCAATGGAAAAAGAGGACCTATTACGACAATTCTCCAAAAAAAGTATTTTGATCAAGTTAGAGGAAAACGAAATTCCTTTTCTGAGTGGCTAACGCCAATTGAATAAATTTTACTAAATTAACATGTCAAAATTGAAAGTAGCTTTGCTGAGTTACAGAAGCAATCCTTATTCCGGCGGGCAAGGAATTTACATTACTTATTTAAGCAAAGCTTTAATTGATTTAGGTCATCAAGTAACAGTCTTTTCGGGGCCTCCTTACCCAATTTTAGATCCAAGAGTTGATTTAGAAAAAGTTCCGAGTTTAGATTTGTACAGCAGAAAAAATAAATTTTCGGAAGTCTCAATAAAAGAATTAATAGACCCTTTGAATTTTTTTGAGTGGCTTAGTATCAATTCGGGAGGGTTTGCTGAACCTTATACTTTTGGAAAAAGATTAAAAAAAATTTTAAAGAAAAGACTAGAAGAATTTGACGTAGTGCATGACAATCAGAGCCTTTGTTATGAATTATTAGACTTTCAAAAAAAAATTCCTTTAGTAACAACAATTCATCATCCAATTTCTAAAGATTTAAAATATGAATTACAGAGCATCGATTCAATATTTCTTAAATTGTTAAAAATCAGATGGCACTCATTTTTAAAGATGCAAATGTATGTTGCAAAACGACTAAAAAAAATTATCGTGCCTTCTTTATCTTCTAAAAAGAATATCGAAGAAGATTTTAACGTTAAAAACAAAAATATGTCGGTTATCTTAAATGGCATTGATTCAAGTATTTTTTTTCCAGTCCAAGATAAAACCATTGCAAGAAGATTAGTTACGATTGCAAGTGCAGATGTTCCCTTAAAAGGACTGGACTATCTTCTTGAAGCTTTTGCAAGCTTGTTGAATCATTTTCCCGATCTTGAGCTTTATGTAATTGGTTCATTTTCTAAGGGCGGACATACGGAAAGAAAAATAAAAAATTTAAAAATTGAAAAAAAGGTTTTTTTTAAAAATAATTTAGGCTTTGACGAAGTAAGAGAAATCTATTGTTCAGCTGATATAGTAGTTATTCCATCTCTATACGAAGGATTTGGATTTGCTGTTGGGGAGGCAATGGCATGTAAAAAAGCTGTGGTGACCACAAATGGTGGTGCAATTCCAGAAGTAATCGGTGACTGTGGAATTGTTGTAGAAGCTGGAAGTTCAGAACAACTTGAAAAGGGAATTTTGAAATTATTGAAAGACGAAAATTTAAAAAATGAGTTGGCACACAAAGGTTACCAACGAGCTTTGGATCATTTAAGTTGGATGAAAGTTGCTTCACTAGTAAGTGATGTTTATGAAGATGCTATCAAAACATTTAAAAATTAATGCAAACAATTAGATTCGATAATTTTGAGTTCCATTCAAGTCAAAAGATTTTAGATATTGGGTGTGGTCAAGGACGACATTGCTTTGGAGCATATATGCAAGCAAATTTAGATGTTTTCGGAGTAGATATGGGAAAGGAAGACGTAAAAAAAGCAAAACAAAATTTCGCCCAATTTGATGAAGATTCTACGAAAAAAAGCTGTAATTTCTTAGTGGGCAATGCAAAGAAATTGCCCTTTGCAGATAATACTTTCGATCACGTGGTTTGTTCTGAAGTCTTGGAACATATAATAGATTTCGAAACAGCGCTAAAAGAAATTAAAAGAGTTTTAAAATCTAACGGGACCTTTGCTTTAAGTGTTCCAAAATTTTTTCCTGAATGGATATGCTGGAAATTGAGTAGAGATTATCAAAATGAGCCTGGAGGGCATGTCAGGATTTTTAAATATAAAAAGTTAAAAAATTCGGTAAAGTCTCTAGGTTTTGTTTTTAAAAAAAGACATTGGGCACATGCTTTGCACTCTCCTTATTGGTGGATGCAATGTTTGTTTTGGAAAACAAAAGAAAAGTCCCGCTTAATTAAGCTTTACCATTCTTTTTTAGTTTGGGATATGACCAAAAAACCTTTTTTAACCAAAGTTTTAGAAATTTTGCTTCAACCTTTAATTGGTAAAAGTGTAGTTATGTATTTTGAAAACAAAGAGAGTTAGATTGAAAGATAAAAATTCTCTAAAACCTCTAGGCAAGTATATTTCTGAATGTCAAAACTCTGATGGTTCTGTAGCATGGGAGCCGAATGGAAAAATCGACCCTTGGGATCATGTTGAGTCTTTGATGGGTTTAAACGTTCTTGGGATGTATGAAGAGTCCACAGCTGGATTTGAATGGCTAAAATTGAAACAAGAACCAGATGGTTCATGGTATTCAGAGTACAAGAACAATAAAGTAATTAATTACAATAAAGAGACAAATTTTGCTGCCTATATTTCTTCGGGTGCCTTACATCATTATCTTCATTTTGATGACAAAGAATTTTTGGAAGATATGTGGCCTTTTTTAAAAAAATCTGCTGATTTTGTTTTGTCTGGCCAAAGTTCAGAAGGAGACATTTTATGGGCTAAAGACATGAATGATAAATGGATGGACGATTCGTTAGTAACTGGATGCTCGTCGATTTATAAAAGTTTAAGAGATTTCGAACAAATTTCTGAAATTTTAGGAAAAAAAAATTTTTCTCTTACAAAAGAATTGCTATCTCTTCAAAACGCCATTAGAAATAAGCCCGAACGTTTTGATAGGACTTGGAAAAGCAAATCAAGATACAGTATGGATTGGTATTACCCAATTCTTTGCGGTATTTATGATACTGATGAATCAAAAAAAATTATAAAAGACAAGTGGGAGGACTTTGTTGTACCTGGCCTTGGATGTAAGTGCGTTGAAGAGGAGCCCTGGGTGACCATTGCTGAAACATGTGAACTAATTTTGGCTTTAAATAAAATTGGAGAAAGAAAACTTGCAACTAATCTATACGAAGATGTTTTAAATCTGATGGACGAAAAAGATAATCTGTTTTGGACTGGATTTGTCTATAAAGATCATAAGTATTGGCCAGTTGAAAAACCAAGTTGGACTGCTGCTGCAGTGATTTTGGCAGCTAATTCATTGTTTGAATTGAATTCAAATTTCGATTTTTTTTAAAACTGCAAGACTTTTAACAAGAGATATATTTTTAAATTTTTTAGATTTTTTTGCCACACAAAATATTTCATAAGGCGGCCTGCCTCCGTCTTCTGGATTGGGAAAAACATCGTGTATCAATAAATATCCATTTTTAACAATATGTGGGTACCAATATTCATAATCAGCCAGCGCAGCTTCCATACTATGACCGCCGTCAATAAAAACCATTCCCAAAGGTAATTTCCACTCTTTAGCTAATTCTTTCGAAGTACCTATTAATGGCAAAATATAATTATTGAGGTTTGATTTTTTTAAATTTTTAAGGAATTCAGGCAAAGTATTAAAACTAGATACGTTTTCATCATAGAGTTCGCTATCATGATATTCTTGGCCTAATTGATGTTCTTCGGATCCGGTGTGATGATCGATCGTAAACAAGAGATTATTAGTTTTTTTACACGCTTCACCTATAATTAATGCTGATTTACCACAGTATGTTCCTATTTCTAAACAAGGCCCTAAAGCAGAACATTTACTTGCAATTTTTGCCAATTCAATGGCTTCAATATTGTCAAGAAAACCTTTAACAGTGTTTAATGTCATTTTTTAAATATTAAATCATTCAGAATGTTTTCAAAAGTTATTAGAAAAAAAGTTTTTGTTGATACAGAGGAAGGTTACTTTTCCTATCTCGAACTGGAAGGCATTGATAAAAGTGAACCACTAGTTTTCTTCCACGCGACCGGTCTTAACTGCGAAACTTATCTTGAACTTTTGGAAAAAGTCTATTTAAAGTTGGATTCAAAAAAAACCATCATTGCAGTTGACCAAAGAGGTCATGGTAAAACTACTTTAAAAGCAGATCCAAATAATCTTGAATCGTGGGATCAATATGCAGTAGATGCAGATATATTTTTACGAAAAATGAATATTACGTCAGCGATTTTTTTCGGGCACTCAATGGGTTCCATAGTAGCATCAGAAGTTATTAAGCGAGGTGCTTATAAAGTTTCAAACTTAATTATGCTAGATCCTGTTCTTTTCTATGATCCGTATACTGCTATTTTTTCTGAAATTAAAAATAAATTTGTTCTTTTGAAATCAAACGATAAAGTGGTTGGTGCTGCTAAAAGAAGAGATAAGTTTGAATCTTTCGAACAAGCTACTAAGCACTACGAAGGAAGAAGTATGTTCAAAACCTGGCCTATGGAATCTCTTAAAAATTATTTATCAGGAGGTTTGATAGAGGAAGATTCAGGATTAAAACTAAGTTGTTCGCCCATATGGGAGTCAAAGACTTTTGAAACCGTTTCCTTTAAAACTTATCGGACTTTGAATTATTTAAATATTCCCATTTTGATTTTAAGAGCCAAACAATTCTCTACTTTTTCTAGCAAAGGCATGAAATATTTATCAAAGAAAAATAATTTTGAAGTAATTGAGGTTGAAGGTTCTCATTTTTTTCCTATAGAAAATAGCAAAAAGACTGCTAACTTTATAAATAAGTTTATTTTTCAAAACAATGACTGATAAGGTAAATATAATTTGTATGAAGTGGGGCGAGAAATATGACTCGTCTTACGTGAATAAACTTTTTAATATGGTCTCGAGAAATTTAGATCGTGATTTTAGATTTATCTGTTTAACAGACGATAATTCTGGCTTTTTGAGTTCTATTGAGTCCTTCGATCTGCCTAAATTGAATTTACCAGATGGAATCCCAGAACGTGGATGGATGAAATTAGTAACTTTTTCAAAAAATTTATTCGATATTAAAGGCCAATGTTTATTTTTAGACTTAGATTTGATTATAGTAAATAGGATAGATGACTTTTTTGAACTCGAAGGAGATTTTTTCATCATTAAAGACTTCATAAGAAAAGATTCAACTGGAAATAGTTCGGTTTATAGATTCGAGATGGGAAAATTTTTTGACGTTTTGGAATACTTTCAGCAAAATTTCAAGGAAATACAGTCAAAGTATAGAAACGAACAAGAATATTTATCAGATTTCATGAAAATAAATCACTCTTTGAATTACTGGCCCGTTGAGTGGTGTCAAAGTTTTAAAAAAAACTGTGTTCAAAAAGGCTTCAAACAACTTTTTTACCCTCCACTTTTGCCTCAAGAGGCTAAGGTAATTATTTTTCATGGCGAGCCCAACCCACCTGACGCCATAAAGGGAAAAAGTGGAAAATGGTATAGAAAAGTTTTACCAACGCCATGGGTTGCAGATCATTGGAGATAAATTCATGTCAACAGAATCAAAAAAACCCATTTCATTACAGACATTAAGAGATTTAAAAAAATCAGGTAAAAAATTTGCTGCCTTAACATCTTATGAATCGACAATGACTTCAATGATGTGCGATGCGGGAGTGGAATTAATATTAGTGGGGGACAGTCTTGGAATGGTTATTCAAGGTCATGACTCAACTGTTCCAGTTTCAATGGAAGATATTCTTTATCATTTGAGATGCGTCAAAAATGGTAATTCTAATGCTCATGTTATGGCAGATATGCCTTTCATGAGTTACGCAACAGAACAACTAGCTTATACAAATGCAACAAGATTGATGCAAGGTGGAGCAAACAGCATTAAAGTAGAAGGAGGAGAAGTCATACTTAAAATCACAGAGCTTTTGGCAAAAAAAGGTATTCCAGTTTGCGCCCATTTAGGGTTGACGCCTCAATCTATAAATAGAATAGGCGGTTATTTTGTTCAAGGAAGAGACCCTTCTTCTCATGATAAGTTTATTGCTGAAGCAAAAGACTTGGAAAATGCAGGAGCTGAGCTTTTACTTTTGGAGTGTATTCCCATCGGCCTAACCGAAAAAATAGTTGATGCGCTGTCGATCCCGACAATTGGAATTGGTGCCGGTCCTGCCACAGATGGGCAAATAATGGTTGTTCATGACCTATTAGGAATTACCTGTTTAGATAAGCCACCCAAATTCATCAAGAATTTTTTAAAAAAAGGAGAAACTATTCAGAGCGCTTTACGTAATTATGTCCTTGATGTGAAATCAGGAGCTTATCCGTTACCTGAACATTGTTTCGAATAGTGATTATTGTCAAATCTCTAGAACAGTTAACTTTCAATCCTTTTAAATCTCCTTTTGCGTTAGTTCCAACCATGGGAAATTTACATTCAGGACATATAAATTTACTCAAGTTAGCTGTTAAGAATAATTACAATCCAGTATTTTCGATTTTTGTTAATCCTTTGCAGTTTGGTCCTAACGAAGACTTAGAAAGTTATCCGAGATCTTTAGAGAGGGACTTAGACGTTTTAAAAGAAAATAATTGTCATGGAGTTTTTATTCCTAAACAAGAAGAAATCTTAGAAAACGTTGAAAGTCTTGTTGCTCCAACCTCTGATAAATTGTGTGGCAAATCAAGACCAGGACATTTCGACGGAGTCATAACAATTGTGAACAGGCTGTTTGAAATAATAAAGCCAGAAGCATGCGTTTTTGGCGCAAAAGATTTCCAACAACAATTGATTATTAAACATTTAATTAAACAAAAACATCGTCATATAAAATTTATATCGGCACCAACAGAAAGAGATGAGAATGGATTAGCTCTTTCATCAAGAAATAATTATTTAAATGAAAGCGAAAAAATCGAAGCATCCTTAATTTTTAAATTCCTTTCAAGCATGAGCTTCGAACTTAAATTGCTTCCGCAAACAAATAAAAAAAACTTTTTATCCGAAATGGAATCGATTCAAAAAAAATATCACAAAAAAATTGAAGAAAAAGGATTTGAAGTAGATTACTTGGAGCTGTTAGATCCAAAAACTCTAGAAAAATTTGAACTTAATTCGCAGAAAATGCTTGTGGCAATTGCTGTTTTCTTTAAGAAAGTAAGGTTAATAGATAATTTAATTATAGATTTAACCTCCTCTTCTTAATAAATCCTGAGGATAAAAAGATTCCTCACCTTTAGGTCTATTTTTGAATCTTCTATGCGACCACAAATAGTTTTCAGGATGTTTTGATATAAATTCTTCAATTTTATGATTTATTTGACTTAAATCTTCTTCCATATCCATACCATCAAGTAATAATTTTTCTAAATAAGCTTTGTATTTAAATCCTTTTTTCTCAAGAGAAAATAAATAAACATCACAATTTGCTCTCTTTTTCGCAATATATGGAAATTTCACAGTTAAAGCTTTATGTCCAAAAAAATCTACAAAGATAGAGTTTTTGTATCCGTAATCTTGATCTGGAGCGTATAGGCAAGCTTTTCCAATTTTTAGGTAATTTAAAAGCTCAAGAATTTCCTTTGGATTAAAGATTCTTTCGGTAAATTTTTTTCGACTCGCTTTAAATAAATTATCAACAATCTTATTGCTTTGTGGTCTAGCCATCCCAGAAACAGGCATAAATAGTGAAGCAGCCCTAACAACTAAATCTAAATTTGGAGTATGCATAAATAGTAGTAATTTTCCTTTTGAAGGATTTAAATTTTTTGTAGTTTTCTCTAAATCATTAAAATTAATAATTAACTTTTTTAGTTTTTTGTTGGAAGCCCAAAAAGCATTTAAAAATTCAAAAAGAGATTCTCCTAATCTTATAAAACTTCTTTTTAGAATTGAATTTATTTCAGTCTCACTTTTCTCTGGGAAACATTTTTTTAAATTCCATCTTGAAATTTCTCTTCTTTCCTTAAAAGACATAAAAAAAATGATGCCTAAAAACCTTCCAAGAAAAAATTGGACTTTACGCGGCAAAATACTCAAAATTTTTAATATA
>CABZRA010000019.1 GCA_902527995.1 uncultured SAR86 cluster bacterium | reverse complement strand
TGGTAAATCCCGCAAGAGTTGACCAAAAAGTTCCAGAAGCTTTGCTACTATTACTGATTTTTTTGGACTTGTTTATAAAATATTCCAATCCAAAGGCACAAGCAATAACTCCTAAAATAATTCTGATCGAATTATCAGAGAGAAAGCTATAGGTAATTGTTCCAATAATTACACCAAAAAACGTTAGTGGAATGATGGCTTTAACTAATTCGAAATCCCATAAGCTCCAAAACCTTCTAATGGTTACCAAATCCATAAAAATCAGAGGAATCACTAATATAGCCAAAGCTTGTAATGGTGGGATAAAAATACTCATTAGCGGTATCGCAAGGATAGGTAGTCCAAGTCCAAAACCTGCTTTGCCCATGCCATGAAAAAAAACTGATAACACAGCAACGACGTAAAAATACGGATCGAGGATCATTAAATCTTAAAGAGCTTTGTAAAGTGCTTTGGTTAAATCATTAGCAGACTTGTATAACTTTCCAAGCGAATGCTGTCTATTATTTACAAAAGCAAAGCCTATCTTGTTAACTTTATCTCCAAAACCTGCAGCTCCGCCAATGCCTGTATGACCAAACATTGTATTTTCATACCCAATTGGAGAAAAAGGAGCATCAAGCATATAACCCAACCCAAATTTGTAAGGAGCTTGCAGCAACACTTTATCAGGTCCTATCGTAAATTCTGTTGTAGCAAGATCAATTGTCTCTTGATTTAATATTTTTTTTCCATCTCGAGCACCTCCATTCGAAAGAATACCAAAGAATTTAGCTACGCCCCTTGCCGTTCCATGTCCATTGGCAGCTGGGATTTCGCCTTTGCGCCATTGAGGACTATTTGGGAAATCAGTTACGGATCTTAAATTTTGATCGTCCTGAACAATTTCAATAAATGCTTTTCGATACTCTGCACTTGAAAGAGTGTCTCCAATCGCTCGAATTCTACTCGGAAGAAGCCATCGAGGAATTCTTCTGAAGAAATTAATTACGTTTATTGGAGCGCCCTGCATTATCATTTCAGCGCATCTTTCAAACTCGCTCTCGAGTAACCCAATCTTAAAATCAATGTCAAAAACATCCGCAATTTCTTCCTTAAAAAAAGTTCCAACCGTTCTTCCATCTACTCTTTTAATGATCTCCCCAAGTAAAAATCCAAAAGTCATTGCGTGATACCCTTGAGCTGTTCCAGGAACGTGAAAAGGTTCTTGTTTGGCCAATTGATTGACAATTAAATCCCAATCTTCCCAGCATTCGTATGGAAGTGGCTCTTGAAAACCGAACATTCCAGCACGATGAGTAAAAAAATCTTTTATCGAAGTATCTCCCTTTGATTTGCAATCATACTCTGGCCAGTATCGAGTTACTCGATCTCCTAAATTAATTTTTTTTTCTTCTAATAATTTGAGCGCACATGTTGCAGTCATTGCTTTTGTAACCGAAAACACGTTAGCAATAGTATCTTCAGTCCAATCTTCCGTATGATCTTTATCTTTATAACCTCCCCACATGTCAATAACCAACTCATTTTCAATTTCTAGCGATAGTGCCGCACCGTCATCAAAACCAGATTTAATCGACTTAGAAAAAATATCTCCCAACTTAGAAAACTTCGGATCACAAAATCCTTCAACTTTAGCAACAGTCATTTTTTTAAAATATTTTGTATTAACTCAATAAACTCTTCTGGCATATCTAAGAATAAATGATGCATGGCACCATCAAGTTTATGCATCTTATTTTGGTCTAGATTACCAACGTAGACCATATAGTCTATAACATCTTGAGAGTAAAGTTGGCTGGAGCCTCCGTACACTATTTCAATATCAACTTTGGCTTTCATAAAAATTTCGTGCAAATCGTTATATTCGTATGTTTTTGGTATGAGTGGATCTGCTTTAAGGGTCCAACCCTCTTCGGTTTGTTTATATGAATGCTTAGCAACGTTTCTTAAAACATAGTCTTTTGCACAAGGCTGTGGCGGCATCAACCTAAATCTTGCAATGGCCTCCTCTAAGTCTTCTGAAAACACGGCAAATCTTGATGAGGGTCTACTGGATTTCATAGCAGTTGCTTTTTCAGGAGGTAATACAATTATTGAATCCAATAGAATTAGTTTAGAGAATAAATCTGGAAAAATAGAGGTAGAAAACATTGATACCGATCCTCCCATACTGTGCGCAAGACAAGTCACAGAATCCCAGCCCATTGCATTCACAACGCCTTTGATTTCTTTGCTGTAGATTTCCTGAGAGTAAAAATCTCTGCGCCCACTATCACCCATGCCACTAAAATCCATGGCAACTACACAATATTTTTCCATGAATGCAGGAGCAATATGTGACCACCAGAGACTATGAGCATTAAAACCATGCAATAAGAGGAGACCAGGAAGGTTTTTATCTCCCCAAACATTAAAATTTATCGAAGCTCCATCCACTTCGACAGAATTATTTTCTGGTTCAATTTCAATATTACGCGTGAACCATTCGGGTGATTTATTCAACGGATTCTTTCCTATCAACATTAATTAATCTCCATAAAATAACTCATATAAATTCCCGCTAACTTTAATTTCAGGATTAACTAATATCCCTTCATTCAAAATTTTCGATATCCTTGAAAAGATGTTTTTGGAGCTCGCCGTAAGATTATAGTTTAATTTATTATCGACATAAAAAAAGCCAGACAAATAATTTTCATTAGGTGAACTGATGAAGCTTCCATACATCCGCCCCTCTTTGCAGCTTAAGTCAGCTATTAGACTAATATCGCTTCCTAAATTTAGAACTTTTTTTCTTAAAATATTAGCTCTGGCATTTCCAGATATTTCATAACAACGATCAAAGTCAAAAATAATATTCAAATTTTCACCAATTAATTCTGAAACATTTGGTAAATTTCGCATCAATAATTTGGAAGATATTAGAAGGTTTGTATTTTGAAATTCAATTTGGTTGCTAAAAATATATCTATTTACTTTGACCGTTCCCTTCAATTCCACTCCAGAATCAATCAAAGAAAAGTTTAAGTTTCGTAAATCCATATCGGTGTTTAAATCGCCTAATCTTTGTCCTGCATATGAAACATTTTCTATTCTTCCTGACCAAATGGTGCCTTCTAACTCAGAAAAAGTGATTTCTGGAAAATTATCATTTAAATAAGACTTAACGACTGACAGAGGGATATTGACAATAGCCAAACTGGCCAAGAGCAACACAATGATCAAAGTTAGGTAAATAAAAATTCTCACGTCCGTTTGGGATGCCAATAATAATTATTTTAAATTTTACCTTGTATATTGACGAGACTCATCAATATCTAAGATTTTTTAAGGAACAAAAGCTAGAAAAATATTATTAAAGGTCCACGCATTGCTTTGTCTGGAATCTGGTTATTATTTATTCTTTGAATAGAAAACTTTAAACACTAAAAATTATTCTTAATAAAATATAGAATAAAATTGTAAAAGCTGCTCCAGCTGGAATAGTTACTAACCATGAAGCAATTATTCTCTTTATGGAAGCATAATCTAAGTGTTCTGCGCCTTTAGCTAGACCAACACCTATAACTCCACCAACTAGTGTATGTGTAGTTGAAATAGGAAACCCAAGATAAGTTGCAGCAACAACAGTAGACGCTGTGGCCATTTCCGCGGAGAAGCCAAGACTAGGAGTTAGAGCTGTAATTTTTTTTCCAACTGTTGAGATGACCCTGGAACCCAGAGTTGCTAGACCAAAAACTATACCAATACCTCCAACAAGTAACACCCATGGGCTGATTGAAGATTTAGATCCTATTTCGCCAGTATCCACAACACTTACAACTGCTGCCAAAGGTCCAATTGCATTTGCAACATCATTTGAACCATGGGCAAAAGCCATGGCGCTAGCAGAAACTATCATTAGCAATCCAAATGCAAATTCAATGCCGCCTTCTCTCATTATTTGATCTTTATTCCTTCTTAAAAAAAATGCTGTTCCAGTTGCAACAATAATGCTAAAAATTAAAGTAAATAAATAAATTTCATTTTCTGAAAATTCTATTCCTACATGTTTAAGACCTTTCCTTGCTGTGACGAGTGAAATAACGACTGCTACTAGAAAACTATATAATGGAATAAAAGTGATAGCTGCTTTTCCAGGATTGGCTCTATCTAAAATTAATTTTTTTGCAGATATATAAAGTCCAAAGGCTAAAGTTCCAGAAAATAAAGGGGAAGTTACCCAACTCATTGCTATATTACCAACCTTGCCCCAAGATACAGCATCTACTCCCTTAGAAATTAGTACAAAACCAATAATAGCTCCCACTATTGAGTGAGTAGTAGAAACAGGCCAGCCTCTTAAACTTGCGATAAACAACCAAGTGCCTCCCGCTAAAAGAGCAGATATCATTCCGATAACAAATATATTTACATCATTTGCATAGAGATTTGGATCTACGATGCCCTTTCTAATTGTAGAAGTTACCTCTCCACCTGCTAAAAAGGCTCCTAAAAATTCAAAAATAGCAGCAATTATAATTGCCTGTTTAATAGTTATAGCTTTGCTTCCTACTGAAGTCCCCATGGAGTTTGCAACATCGTTAGCACCAATGCCAAAAGCCATAAAAAACCCAATAAATCCTGCAAGCAAAAGTATATTGAAAGGATCCAAAAATAAAGTTTCCATATTTAAACTCTCTAAATTTAATATTAATTAAACTACAAGATTGTTGAGAAACTATTGCCGTAGTGTGACCAAACTTATATATTTAAGTGAAATTTAGGTGAAATAGTAAGTAATTCATTTCCTTGCTAGTTTAGGATGAATTATGAGATAAAGTGTTTTTAACAGAGATATTTACGAAAAATAAAGAACTGCTGCCAAAACTACCCATAAAGAAATAAAACCTACTATCATCATCTCTTCTGCTTGAGAGTTTGCAGGCATTAATCCTTGATTTTTAAGAACTGTTTTAGTATTCATATTTATTAGTAACTTATGTGACACTTATTTGTCACAAAAAAGACACAATAGACTAATTTAACTTTTTTATCAAGCTTATAATCTAGATCTCAAGAAGTTATATCGTCTTCAACAAAGATATGTGGTGTGTCTGTTACATAAATGGAAAAGCTAAGAAACTTATAGGAAAATTTAAATGTATTTGTTGATATTTAAGATGAAATCAAGAATTTCATCCCTTACTTTTCTGTAAATATTTAATTTTTTTAAATCATCATATATTTTTTCTGAAAGCTTAGGAGGATCTTCAAAACCTATATGAATGGTCTTGCCTTTGAATAGGATTGGGCAGTTTTCTTCAGCATCTGAACATAATGTAAAAACATATTCAAAATCTTTGTCTTCTAATTCATTTACGGTTTTAGAAAATTGATCTGATATGTCAATTTTTATTTCTGACATTACTTTGACAGCATATGAGTCTAATTCTGATTTTTTAGTACCAGCTGAAAAAGCCTGGAAACAAGTAAATTTTTTTGCAATGCCTTCAGCCATTTGTGATCTACAAGAATTACCAGTACAAAGAAATAAGATTTTTTTTAATTCTCTCATTTTAGAAATTTATAAATAAACAAGGCAATAAATAGACCGATTAATTGGCCTGAAAAGAAATAAATGATTGACTCTGGAGAAATTCCAGTGAATGTATCGGTAAATGTTCTAGATAGAGTTACTGCTGGGTTTGCGAATGAAGTAGATGATGTAAACCAGTATCCAGCTGTTATAAACAAAGCAACTGAAATAGCTACATTAGATTTATTATTTTTTCTCACCATTAAGATAGTTAAAATTAATCCAACTGATGCAATTATTTCGCTGAAAAACATGCTCATACCCGTCCTGGGTTTAGATGCAATCTGGAGCAAACTCTGCTCAAATATGAAGTGGATTGATAGTACTGCTAATAATCCTGCAACAAATTGAATAGCCAAATAAAAGATCAAATCCTTTAAATTAATCTCTTTTAAAAAATAAAAGACTATAGAGACAATTGGGTTAAAGTGAGCCCCAGATAAATTCTCAAAAGATTTAATGATGACAAATAAAATTGCTCCGGTTGCAATCGTATTCCCTAATAAAGCTACAGCCTCATTGCCAGCAGATAAATCATCGCCCATGATCCCAGAACCAATAACTGTAGCCACTAAAAAAAAGGTTCCTAAGAATTCAGCAATGTATTTTTTTTCCATTAAGTCTTAGAATCAGGTTCTTCCTTTTAGTTTAGATTTGTAAAAAGAGACAGTCTAAAATTTTAACTCTATTCCTATTCCAGTGTAATCCTTAGGCTGATTTGAAATAGAGATTACGCCATCCTCATGCTCAGTATCGTAAAAGAATAATTTTACATTTTTTGTAAGTTTATAATCTATTCCAAATGAAGTTACTTCATCTTGAGTAATACCATTTTCATCTTCCTTATCCATAGTTTGGAATTTAACAGTTAACTTGTCAGTTGCTTTCCAAGCAATGCTAAACATAGTTGAATCATCTTTTGAGGAACCTATTTCAGATTCTTGATCAATAAATCCAATTTTAACTGGTCCAATGGGAACTTGTATCACAATTCTTGTGTGATCCTCTCCACTTGACTTTGTGCTGTTGTCTTCAGAAGCGTAAGCTGCATAGATTTTTTTAGTTTTATAAGAAATAGCATAAGCCTTGGCATCCCTATTTCCTGTACCGCCATTAGCTGCAGATCCACCATCACTTAAATTATATTTAAATTGAAAGCCGCCACCAAAGACCGGAGATTCGTAACCTAGAAAATCTGAGGTTCTATCTTCTCCACTGAAAGTAGTTTTAATGTCACCTCTTAGGTCATTGAATAAATCGACTTTGCCTTGCGCGAGTTTCAAATAAGTATCGTGAAATCCCAGTTTAACTGTACCCCAATTACCTTTAAGACCAACAAAGGAATTTCTTTGTTTTGCAACCATGGCAGATTTTGTGACAACAGTCTCACCAGTTCCTAACGTGACAGTTTGTTCGTCTTGTGCTTTACCATCGGTAGGGTCTATTTCGTATTCAACCTGATAAATTCCAGTCAATCCATTCTTAATATCTAAAATACCTTTTACACCTAATCTAGACGCGTTGTTAACATAATCGTCGGTTCCATTACCATCATCAGCTGCAATGTTTATTTTTCCATAAACTTTAGGCGCAGCAAATGAATTGGTAGAAAGCAAAGACACTAAAATTGTTAGTGATATAAAATTTAATTTTTTCATATTTATTCTTGAAATTTAAAATGTAATGCTATTTTATTTTTTCTTTATTAAGATTTGATTGCGAATTGGAAAAAATAAGCGAAAAATATGTGACAAATTAGTGAAAAAGTTATTCTACTAAGCAAACTTAGCTAGAATAAATCTCCACAAATAAAACATGATTGAATTTGATATACCAAACTATAGAAGAATTGACTTAAAGCTTTATGAAAAAGAGAAAAGAAAGCTTTTAATTGAACTTGTCAAACTCCAGGATTGGATCATACAAGAGAAAAAGAAGATAGCAGTTGTCTTTGAAGGAAGAGACACAGCCGGTAAGACCGGGAGTATTTCAGTTTTGTCTAAGTACCTAATACCCAAACATTGCCGGCTTGTTAAACTAGGCATTCCTACTGAAAATGAATCTAAAAATTGGTTTCAAAGATATGAAAAACAAATGCCAGAGACTGGTGAATTAGTTTTTTTTGACAGATCTTGGTATACCAGGGCTTTAGTAGAAGCAACTATGGGCTATTGCACAAAACGACAGTATAAATCTTTCATGAAAAAAGTTATCCCTTGGGAAGAAAGATTTATGGAAAATGACACTAAAATACTTAAGTTTTATTTATCCATCGAAAAAGGAACTCAGAAGATGAGAATAGAGAAACGTAAGAATAGCCCATTGGTGTATTGGAAAATAAGCGAAAACGACTTAAAAGGTTTAGACAGATGGGATATTTTTACTCTTTACAAAGAGCAAATGTTCAAGAATACCTCCTATCCTGAAGCGCCTTGGATAGTTTTAAATGCCAATGATAAAAAGATAGCGGTGCTTCATGCTTTACGCTACATTTTAGGAACCTTTGATTATCCTAATAAAGATCTGCCAAAACCAAAAATTTGGACGGAGAATATTAACGATTACTCTTTGACGATAAATAAAGTCCCTTTTAATAACTTGAGTTATCAGCAATACAAGGTATTAAAAGTTATGGCAGATGAAGAATAAAAATCAACGCTTAGCTTGTATTGATATTGGTTCAAACGCAATTAAATATAGACAGTATCGAATTTCAACGCAAAAAAGAAAAGTTTTTGCTGAATTGGATACTTTTAAGAGAATATCAGTAAGGCTAGGCACCGACGCATTCAAATTCAAGAAAATTTCTTCCGAAACTGAGCAGAAATTATTAGATTGCATAATTAAACTCAAAGACAAAGCTGATAGAAAAGATATAAAAATAATATCTGGAGTAGCTACCTCCGCCATGAGAACGGTTTCTAATGGACATAAAATTTGTAAAAAAATAACAAAAAAAACTGATATAGAAATAAAAATTTTATCCGGAAACGAAGAGGCGCGGCTA
>CABZRA010000018.1 GCA_902527995.1 uncultured SAR86 cluster bacterium | reverse complement strand
ATAGGATTGAAGGTTTAAAAAAAGTTATCGAAATTTCAAAATATTCAAATTTAATAAAATTACCAGATATTTCTTCAAAAGAAATTTTACAAAAAATTAGAAAACTGAAATTTTATAAATCTGAAGGAGAAAAAACCTTAAAGATGAGTAAATCTGAAAAAAATCTTATGGAGTTTTATAAAAATAATATTTTACATTTACTGATACTGCAAAGTTATATCTTTTATAAAAGTAGAAAAAAAATTATGAAAATAAACTTAATAAACCAATTTAAAGAAATTGTTCCCCAAATAAAAAAAGATTTCTTTCTAGATATTTCCTTATCCGAAACAGAAGAAAAAGTTTATGAGATTTTAACGGCTTTAAATAATTTACATTTATTAAAAATAAATCAAAACGACGAAGTTTCTTGGATTGAGGGCGAAAAAGAAAAAGATATTGCTGAAATGTTTTCTTCATTTTGGGTAGAATGTCTTTCTACCAATTAAAAAAAGTTTTATATAATTTAGGAATGAAAATAACTTACCCGCCTGTAATACTTTTATGCGCACTAATAATACAGACTGCTTTATATTTTACTTTTCCAATGCTTATCAACTTAAGCGTTTTGCTAGGAATTTTTATTACCTTGATTGGAATTTTTTTGGTTTATATTTCTTTAAAAAAACTTTCAAAAATGGAGACTACTTTTATCCCTGACGGACAACCGAAAAAATTAGTAATTGACGGTCCTTTCAGAATTTCAAGAAATCCAATTTATTTGGGAATGCTTTTTATCTTATTGGGTACTGCTATTTCTATGCAATCTTTATCTGCTCTTTTGATAGCATTTATATTTTTCTTAATAATTAATTTCACTTGGATTAAACATGAAGAGGAAAAACTAGCATCAACTTTTAATGAAGAGTGGAAAGAGTATTCAGATAAAACTAGACGTTGGCTTTAATCTCATCTTCTATCAAATATCTGAAAAGTCACCACCTTGCCCTTTAATTCATATGAAGGAATTTTAAAGATTTTCTTTTTTTCAATTTTATGTCTTTTAATTACAATTAATTCTGCCTTAGATTCCAAAGAACTTTCTATTAGCTCATCTGGCTGATCCAAAAGTGATTTTCTTAAATAATGCATTTCTTTTTTAGCAAAAGACTTATTTTCTATACCAAACATTGGGTCTAAATAAATAATTGATTTACTATCGACTTCATTAATGACTTCCATAGAGTTTCTATTTATTAGTTCAATGTTGTCTATTTTATTTTTTGAAAGTTTTTCTCTTGTGAATTCAAAAAGCCAAGACTCTTTTTCAAACGCAATAACTTTAAAACCCAATTTAGAAATCAAAAAAGCATCTAAACAGAATCCGGCAGTGAGATCATAAACTTGATAATCTAAATTAAATTTTGAAAAACACCTTTGTAGAAGATTTTTGTTTTTATTTTCTTCTTTTCGTTCTTGAAAATCTAAACTAAATGGTTTCGAATTCTTCAATGATAAATCTTGTAGAAAAATGCCATCTGAAAGCATCCAAATTACAAGTTTGTCTTTGTGTAATTTTCTAATCTCTCTTGGTGATAACAAAGGTAATTTATGATCTTTAGAAAAATTTTTAGCCTTTTTTTCTAAAGCCTCTGAAAGAAAAGAAACTATAGGTTTTTGAATTGATTTCATGCATTCCTATATTAATATATCCACCTCAAAAAATTATTATGGTAAAACTTTTAGATACCGACATCAAAACAAGGGAAGTTAAAAAATGGCAGGGAGTGAATATTCTCCATTTTCAAGGATCTAGCTGCTCGCAAAAATTAAGAATTTTTTTAAAAGAGAAAAATATTAATTGGAAGAGTCATCATATAAATTTGGTAAATGGCGATAATTTTTCAGATTGGTTTTTAGGAATTAACCCCAGAGGCGTTGTTCCGGTTCTAGTTGATAATGGTGAAGTTCACATTGAGAGTAATGACATCATAAAATATCTGGATAATAAATTCCCTTCAAAAATCCTATGGCCTGAGAACGAAACTATCAAGATAGAGGAATTCCTTGAAGAAGAAGACAACATTCATCTTGATTTAAGAAACTTGACTATGAAATTTGTAGCTCCAACTTTTCTGATGAAAAAAAAAGAAAAAGATATTAAAAATTTTGAAGAATCTTCGAATTTTGTAGAAGGAATAAAAGACGAACAAAAACAAATACAACTTAAGTTTCATAAGAACTTTATAAAGAATAACGGAATAGATAAGTCATCAATTAAAAACTCAATAGGTGTCTTCAAGGAAAAATTAACCAAGATTAACAATGAATTGTCGAAACAAAAATTTATAATTTCCAATCAATTAACAATTGTTGACATTGCTTGGTTCGTTTACTTAAGAAGATTAGAAATAATAGGTTTTACTTTTAAAGAAAATTACCCTTATTTATCTAAATGGTTTTACGAACTAAAAAGTAATAAAGTTTTTTTAAAGGAAACCTCTTTGCCGACTCCTTTAAAAATAATATCTTCAATCTATAAAGTGTATCTACTCTTTACAGGTCAAAATCTGAAAAAATATTTAAACAAAAATTAATATCCCTGCTAGCAAAAATCGATAAATTACAAAAGGTAACAACCCAATTTTATTAATTAATTTTAAAAAATAATGAATTGTGATGATTGCAGTCATGAAGGAAAACAAAATAACTAATAACAATTCTGAAATTTTAATTTTGTAGTTAAAATTAATTAAGTAATTTTCACCAAAAAAAATTATTGCTAAAGTTGGAATAGCCAACAAAAAACTTATTTTCAAAGCATCGACTCTACGAAATCCCAGATAGAATGCTCCCATAATTACTAATGCGGATCTTGAAGCTCCCGGAACTAAAGCAAATGTTTGAAAAAGTCCAAGAACAACAGAATCTTTCCAAGTAAGCTCATTTAAACTCCTCACGCCTCTTAAATACTCGAAAATTATTAATAAAATACCAAAAAATATCATTGAAAATATTATTACGTTTTGATTTCTCAAGTTTACTTCTATGAAATCTCTGAGGAAAAATCCAAAAACTAAAATTGGCAAAGTGCCAAGAATTAAACAATTACCAAGATTATTAACTTCATTGATTTTGTAAGTTCTTAGAATCTTTATTAATTCCTCTCGAAAATACCAAACAACAGCCAATAGTGTTCCAAAGTGAGCAAAAACATCTATCGTAATATCTTGTTTAGAATTATTAAAAATTTCTGAAAAAATAATTAAATGAGCTGAGCTTGAAATTGGTAGAAATTCTGTAATTCCCTGAATTAAAGAAAGTAAAATAATGTTAACAAAGTCCATCTAATTTGTTTTTTTCCAATGGTCCTCTCCAGAAAGATAATTTGGAGAAATCTCTTCTGCATCAACATAGCTTTTTTGCTTGATAGCAAAATCAATTAAATCAAACATATTGGAAGCTTTAGAAAAAATATTTTCATAAGCATTTTTATCTACGAAGTTTTGTAAAAACCTTATGCCGTTTCCAACATAAAAAGTATCTTTTGAATTGATATGAATATAATTTGGCAAGTCTTCTTGATTGATTAAACGTTCTTTTTTCAATATTTTAATTTCTTCTTTTTTAAATTGGTAAGAGCCTATATAAAGTTCTTTCATATGCGCATTAGTAACAACAAAAATATTTTCTTTTTCAAATTTAGAATACGCTTGATGTGCGAGAACTGCCAAGCTAGATAAAGGAATTAGTGGAATATTATTTGCAAAAGCTAAGGCTTGAGCTACAGAACAACCAACTCTGAGTCCTGTAAAAGATCCTGGCCCGTTACTAACAGCAATTAAATCTAGTTCATCTTTTTTTAAATTTGATCTACTTAATAAATCTTCGATGAAATCTAAAATGACTAATCCATGCTCATTTTCATTTTCAGTTGTGTTAGATTTTATTTCTTCGCCAGATCTTAGAGCTACTGAACAGAAAGGCCCCGAAGTTTCAATTGCTAAAATGTTTTTAAAATAATTCAATGTTGGCAAGGATTTCGTTGCTCACTTCTTTAGGTGAATTTGCTCCATTAACTTTTATAAACTTTAGATCCGATTTTTTTTCGGCCTGTTGATAATAATCTATTAATGGATTGGTTTGATTTTTATAAACCTCTAATCGAGCTAAGACAGTCATTGGTTTGTCATCTTCTCGTTGAATTAAATCTTCTCCAGATAAATCATCTTTGCCTTCAACTTTGGGCGGATTAAATTCAATATGGTAACTTCTTCCTGAAGATAGATGAATTCTTCTACCTGACATTCTTGAAATGATGATCTCATCTGAAAGTGAGATTTCTAAAACTAAATCAATATTAATATTTAAACTTTTTAATCCATCTGCCTGACCGATGGTTCTAGGAAAACCATCAAACAAGAACCCTATTTTGCAATCTTCTTTAGATACCCTTTCTTTGATTATTCCTAAAATAATTTCATCAGATACCAATTTACCTAAATCCATAATTTTTTTTGCTTGTTTGCCAAGAGGAGTATCGTTTCTGATAGCTTCCCTTAGTATGTCGCCTGTAGAAATATGGGGAATTTTTAATTTCTTTGAAATTACTTCAGCTTGAGTTCCTTTTCCAGCTCCAGGAGGACCAAGTAATATTATTTTCATTTACCAAAGATCCCCGTGGCAACTGCTGCAGCATTATAGTCAGTATCAGTTAAACTGAGACTAATATGTTTAAGGTCAAGTTTTTTTGCGAAAACAGCAGCCTTTCCTTTCAATTCAACTTTTGGACCGCCATACCCTCTATGAATAACAATATCTTTGGGTCTAATGCCATTCGTAAAACCTGTACCCAAAACTTTCGAGACCGCTTCTTTAGCCGCGAAATTTTTCGCGAGATAAGGAGCCTTTGCTTTCAAAGCTTTATTAGCAAAAATATTAATCTCTGAATCATCATATAATCTTTTTAGCATACGATCTCCAAAAGTATCGTAGGCTTTTTTGATTCTATTGATTTCAATAAGATCGATTCCGTTTTTTATTTGCATCTTTTTTCAATCTAAAAAATTTCGAAGAATTTAAAGGTTTTGATGATATCGTATCTAATGATGATTTCATCACATTTTTTATAAATTTTTTTTCCTGCTCATTTAGAAAAATTCCTTCATTGAATTTTAATATCGAACTTCCAGAAATTACTTCCTTGAGACTTTCCTTTTTTATTTCTTGGAAGCCTTTACTTGGTATAAATTCATAAGTTAAATCTTTCTCAATTTTTTTTCCTCTGCTATCCAAGGTTAGACTGAATTCATATCCTAGTTCCGAGATGAGATCTAGCTCAAATCTCCTTAGTTTAAGTTCTCTATCAGAGGAACTTTCGGATGATTGAATATCTTTTAATAAATTAATTAAGCTTTTAAATATTGAACGAACAGGGGCTTCAGGTTCTATCGTTCTTATAATTATCTCGTTCAAATACAAATAAATCTTTAAATTAGACGCCTTTATAATAACTGAATCTATTATTTCGCAAGTATAAAGATTTTTTAAATCTCCTTTTCCACCAAACTCAATTTCAAAGATCGCTCCAGGGACTTTGATGTTTGATAATTTATTTTTTTTTGATTTAGCGCCTCTAGCTACTAATTTAATTAAACCATACTCGTCAGTTAAAAAAGTTCCTATCAAACTTGACTCTCTAAAATTAGCTGAATGCAGTAATACAGCTTTGGATGAAAAACGCGATTGTTTCAAAATTTTTTTTATGTAATTTATCAAAAAAAAAGGGAGGCTGTTAAGCCTCCCCAATTTTTTTTAAAACAAATTTATGCAGCTGTTTTAGTCCCGCGATAAATCCCAGGTTTTTTTGCTGACTTATTGTTTTGAATTGCGTCGTGCTTGATGCCTCTGTAAATTCCACTTTTTGAAGCTTTAGCTTCAGAGTTAGAGTTTTCAGAGTTCACTTTAACGCCTCTATAGTAAGTAGCCATATCGTGCCTCCAGTTTTCGTATCGATTTCGTACATACGTCTCCCGACGTACACCCTTCTCAACGCGTTCCTTCGTTAGATATTCGGTCTCGTTCCCACTTTGGGTACTTGCTTACCTTTCCTCCCTTGGGAAGAAAGAGGTTTTCCTATCTTCCTACTTCCGTCTTTTGCATTTAAATAGTGCAAAAGATGAACGATTATTGTGCAATATTAGAACATTTCTACAAAAAAAGCAATATTTATCTGTATCCATACTTAGATAAAAGATTGACGTCATTGGTCCAATTTTTTTTGACTCTTACTCTAAGTTGTAAATTGATTTTAGAATCTAATTCTTTTTCCAACTCCTTTCTTGAGGAAGTGCCTATAGATTTTATCATCGACCCATTCTTTCCCAAGAGAATTGCTTTTTGACTTGAGGACTCAACGTAAATATTCGAAAAAATATGTTTTATAAATTTATTGTCTTGAATTTTGTCTATCTCAACGTTTATTCTATAAGGCAATTCGTCTCCCAGCCTATTTATAGCTTTTTCCCTAATTATCTCTGAAACGTAAAAAGACTGAGAAAACTCCTTTTCTTCTATTGTTGGATAATGAAATTCTCCTTTAGGGATCTTTTCTATAACCTTTGATAATAAATCTTCTAAATTATCTTTTCTTAGAGCTGAAATTGGAATTATAGCTTCAAAATTATGCTTTGAACTTAAATCATTCAGGATTGGTAAAATCCCATTTTTATTTTTTAACCTATCAATTTTATTTACTACTAAAATCACCGGCTTATCCAATTCTTTTAAATTTTTTAAAATATTTTCTTCCTCTTTTAACCATCGGCCTCTATCAATTACGAAAATAACCAAATCAACCTCTTCGTAACAAGTTCTAGCAACTTTGTTCATGTATTTATTTAATGCTCTTCGATGTCCAGTATGAACTCCTGGTGAATCTAAAAAAACTATTTGATTCTTTGCGTCAGAAAAGATTCCTAAAATTCTATTTCTTGTGGTTTGAGGTTTTCGAGAAGTAATGGCAATTTTTTTTTGAAAGATAGAATTTAACAAGGTTGATTTACCAACATTTGTTCTACCAGTTAGAGATACAAATCCAAATTTTTTATTCATCTTTAAAACCCATTTCTTTCAATAATGTTTTGGCAGCATCCTGTTCAGCAAGTTTTAAGCTTTTACCAAAACCCAAACAATTTAGACTTTCATTTAATTTACATAAGACAACAAAAGAATTTTTATACTCTTTCTTTTTAATTTGATTATAAGTAGGCAAACTTACCTTATTTTTTTGGCAATATTCCTGTAAAAGAGTTTTGCTATTTTTTAAGCTCCCAGCTCGCAGCGATTCAATCTCTTGCGCGAAAAGATTTTTAATTATTTTTTCTAAAAAATCTAATCCACTCTCTACATAAATAGCACCAAAAAGTGCTTCTAATGCATTGCCTAAAATATTTTCTGGCGTTTCTTGACCAATTAATGAATCGCCTTTGACAATATACCTATCCAAATCTAGTTTTTTTGAAACTTTATTGAGCGTTTTTCTGCTTACTAACTTTGATCTCATTAAACTCAAAGTTCCTTCGTCATTCTTTGGAAATTTTTTAACAAGTAATTTTGAGATAACGAGACTCAAAACTGAATCGCCTAAAAATTCAAAAACTTCATTATTTACTTCTGATTTGCTCACATGTGTTAAGGCTTTAACTAAAGTTTCTTTTCTTTCAAACGAATAGCCTAAATTTTTTTCCAGGTTTTCAAGACCCTTGTTCATTTGATTATTTTGTTTCTTGTAAAACTTGGCAAACTTCCGTAAGAAGGCCAGTGCAACCAAATCACCTGGGCCTTGCCCGTAATGCTGTCAATTGGAACTAGCCCCCAGCTTCGACTATCAAGACTGTTGTCTCTATTATCGCCAACAACAAAATAATACCCTTGAGGAATTACCCAAGTTTGAAAAAACTCAAGTTCACGCACATTTGAGCTTCTTATTGTGTATTCTTTTTGATTGGATTTCTCTAAAAAAAATGACTCTGTTAGATTTGATTTAATGTTCTCCTTAGATAATTTTTTTTGATTTACAAAAATTTCTTTTCCTTTAATCTCCAAAGAATCTCCAGGTGAAGCAATTACCCTCTTTACGTACTTCAAACCCAAATTTGAACAGTCTTTGCTTAGATTCGTCCAAGTTATAAAATGTCGGTCTGTTGAAGCTTTGAAACTTCCTTCTGGATAAGAATCTTTTAACTCAGAAGAACAAGATGTATGAGGGGGAGTGAAAACAATAACATCTCCGTTTATAGGATTTTTATTAGCTATTAAGGTTCTATTCCCAATAGGGTTTTTAAGACCGTACTGAAATTTATTTACAAGAACAAAATCTCCTACTTCCAATCCAGGAATCATTGATTCAGATGGAATTTGAAAAGGCTCATATAAAAAGGACCTAAAGATTGTTATAAAACCTAAAATAAAAAAAAATGATTTAGATTCTTTAACCAACTTACTCAACTTAAGCATCTTTCCGATAGCTAAAAAAAGGAGTGAAGCTAAGGTCAGAGAAACAAGTATGTAACCAAAATCTAAATTGAGCCTAAAAACGCAATAAAGTCCAAGAATTGCTAAAGGAAATGAAAAATAATTAATTTGCTTATTGAACTTTCCATTTAAATTTCTTTCTGAATAAATCCAAAAAACAATCAAAAATAAAGAAATAATAATTACGCTAAAAAAGATTAAATGAAAATTCATTTTGACACTTTTAAAATAGACAAAAATGCTTCCTGAGGAACTTCTACTTTTCCTATTTGCCTCATTTTCTTCTTACCTTTCTTTTGTTTTTCAAGGAGCTTCATTTTTCTCGTCACATCTCCTCCATACAATTTCGCAGTGACGTCTTTTCGAAAAGCCTTAACAGTTTCTCGAGCCAGTATTTTTCCCCCAATAGCAGCTTGAATTGCTATATCGTACATTTGTCTGGGGATAACCTCCCGTAAATTCTTTGCAAGTTCTCTACCTTTTTGATCCGCTTTGGACTTATGAACCATAAAGTTTAATGCATCAACTTTTTCTCCATTTAATAATATGTCAACTTTTACCATGTCACTTT
>CABZRA010000017.1 GCA_902527995.1 uncultured SAR86 cluster bacterium | reverse complement strand
ACAACAATGTCTGCAGCTAACAATATTTCAATACCAATGGTGTATGTTATGCCTTGTACAGCAGCCACAATAGGTTTTGTACATCGACGTTTTAATGCAAAGGCATCGGGTCGATTTTCAGAAAGTGAAGTGTCTTGCCCAGAATCAGAATCTTGGCCAAAAAAGCGAGGTAAGTCTAGTCCAGCCGTAGTATGTTCTCCAGCAAAACAAAGTACACCAACCCAAAGTTCTGAGTCTTTTTCAAGAAATTCCAGAGCTTTAGTTATTCCTTCAAAAATTTCAGGAGTAAAACTATTCATCTTATCTTGCCGGTCTATTTCAATAATCAAGTTGTTACCTTCTCTTTCTGTTCTCACTCTGCCGTTTGAATTTTGATTCATATATTTACCTCGGTTTATGTGTCTGGATATTATTTTTATTCATAATTCTTTTCATTCCCACTCAATAATCACAGTTTTACAAAGCCTTATGTAGATAGGGTTTGCAAGTGGCAAAATCGAGTTTACAAGTAGTTTACAGGTTTTCTCATTCATAACTGCGTTTGTGTTCTTCCAAAAATCCTTGTGTAAACAGCAGTTTAGCATTTTTGGACTTGTAAACTTTTCAAGTGCCTAATGCCCTAATCAAAAATCCTTACATTAGCTTAAGAATATTTATGAACTAACTATAAAAAAGAAGAATATTTATTTTTTTTTTCCGAAAGTATCAGTTTCCTTGTACAAAAGTGTAAGAGAAACTCGCTCGTTTATATTTTTATCAAAAAAGAAATTACTGAGCGAAAAATGAAACTTATTTATAACACTATATAAATCGCTCGCCACAAACACATCACTATTGTTCTTTTTATGCGAAAAGACGCCACTTAGATGGTGATAGTCATTTGAAAAAGGAAAGGGGGTATCAAAATCTAAAATCGCAAGAAATCCACCAGGTTTTACTAATCTATCAGCCTCACTAATACAACGGAGATAAAATTCTCTATCAACTAAGTAGAGAAAAAAACCTAAATGAACAAAATCAAATTTTTCTTTAAATGGTAAGTTGTCACCAAATCCCACCTTTGCTTGCAGAGATGGAAACTGGTTATCGATATAAGTCACTGCCTCAGAGCTTGGCTCAACTCCATATCCATTTGCCATCAAATCTGTAGACATTTGATTTAGTCGATGCCCACTACCACAACCAATTTCTAAAATATTAGATATTTCGCTTTTGAATGGTTCTAACCAATCAATCAGCATATCAATAACTTTATCATTTGATTTTGATTCTAAGCTTTTTAGATTCCGTCTAAACATTTCATTTGCTTCACCTTCTTCAAAAAGCTTTTTATTTTTTCCCATTAGAATATACCAATAAATTTGAATATCTATCTTAGCATCCTTAATTAGCACGTTGCTATTAGCGAAATACAGTAGTAACAGAACTTTACAAGTTTGCTTGCAAAAGAAAAGGAAGAATGGATATTTACAAGTAGTTTACAAGTTAGGCATAAGGGTTTGAGCCTAAGTGACTATTCCCACTCAATAGTTGCAGGTGGTTTACTGGAAATGTCATAAACCACTCTTGAAACTTTTGGAATTTCATTAATGATACGATCCGATACTTTATTCAATAAATTATGCGAAAGTTTTGAAGCTTTTGCAGTCATAAAGTCAATAGTTTCGGCCGCCCTTAGAGCAATCACATATTCGTATCTTCTAGCATCTCCTACGACTCCTACACTTTTTATAGGAAGAAATACCGCAAAAGCCTGACTTACTTTATTGTATAAATTTGCGTTTACTAGTTCTTCTATAAAGATCTGATCCGCCTCTCTTAGGACTTCTAATTTTTCTTTTGAGATCTCTCCAAGCATTCTGACAGCAAGTCCCGGTCCAGGAAATGGATGTCTGCCAATTAAAGATTTGGGCAACCCTAAAGTTAAGCCAATTTTTCTTACTTCATCTTTAAATAGCGAATTTAAAGGTTCTACAAGAGGCAATTTAAGATAATCTGGTAAACCTCCTACATTGTGATGAGATTTAATTACATGAGCCTTGCCCCCTTTTATTCCTGAGGACTCAATGACGTCAGGATAAATAGTTCCTTGAGCTAAAAATTCTATTTTTTTTATTTTTTTTGCTTCTTTTAAAAAAACATCAATAAAGGTTTTACCAATAATTTTTCTTTTTTTCTCGGGGTCACTTTGACCTTTAAGATTTTTCAAAAAAAGTGCTTCTGAGTCAGAAAAATTTATTTTTATTCCTAAAGCTTTTTTTAAATCTTTTTTGACTTGCTTGGCTTCATCTTTTCTTAAAAGCCCATTGTCTACAAAAATACACTCTAATTTTGAGCCGATCGCTTTACTAAGCAAAGCTGCTGCGACTGAGGAATCAACTCCACCAGAAATTCCTAAAAGTACTTTACCGTTCCCAACTTGAGATCTGATATCGTTGATTAGTTTTTCAACAATATTTTTTGAGCGCCATTTTGCTTTGCAGTCACAAACATCTTTTATGAAGGATTCAAAAATTTTTGATCCTTTTTCGGTGTGAGTAACCTCGGGATGAAATTGAAGTCCATATTTCTTATGTTTTTCATTTGCAAATGCTGCAATTGAACAATTTTTACTTGAAGCAATTTTTTTAAAGCCTTTTGGTAAATGAGTAACTTTGTCGCCATGACTCATCCAAACATTGAGATCTTTGTTGGAAATTTTTTGTAAAATTTTTCCTCGATAGAGTTTTATCGATGTATTACCAAATTCGCTTTTCTTAGAAGTTTTGACTTTACCCTGAAAATGTTGAGCAATTAGCTGCATACCATAACAAATACCCAAAATCGGAATATTGCTTTTTAGGATTTCTGGATCAAGAGTTAATGTCTTTTTTGCATAAACTGATTCGGGACCACCGGAAAGAATAATTCCATTAGGTTTATTTTTTTTAATTTCTTTAAAAGAAATTTGATGCGAAACAATTTCTGAATAAACCCCTATTTCTCTGATTCGCCTAGCAATTAACTGTGTGTATTGAGAGCCAAAATCTAATATTAAAATTTTTTCAGAATCTATGCTGATTTTCACTTTTAGCTGATTCTGTAATTTGGCGCTTCTTTTGTAACGCTAACGTCATGAACATGGCTTTCGTTAATACCCGCTGAAGTAATTTTTACGAACTTAGTTTTGGTGCGCATGGATTCAATGTCCTTGTTTCCTGTATAACCCATGCTTTGTCTAACTCCACCCAAAATTTGATGAATTGTTGTTTCAACCAAACCTTTATAGGGAACTCTGCCCTCAATTCCCTCTGGGACCAATTTTTCTGTGGTAGCTACATTTTCTTGAAAATATCTATCGCCTGAGTTAGTTTCTCCTGACATTGCACCAACAGAACCCATACCGCGATAAGATTTATAACTTCGACCTTGATATAGCTCGACCTCACCCGGAGCTTCTTCCGTTCCCGCAAGAATGCTTCCAAGCATGACAGTATTTGCTCCAGCAGCAATAGCTTTGGCAATATCTCCTGAAAAACGAATACCCCCATCAGCAATTACTGGAATGTTTTTAGATTTTAGGGCGTTTACAACATTAGATATAGCTGATATTTGAGGAACTCCTACTCCTGTAACAATTCTAGTTGTACATATTGAACCTGGACCTATTCCTACTTTTACTGCATCGACTCCAGCTTTTACCAATTCTAGGGCACCATTGCCGGTTGCAACATTACCAGCAATAATTTGGATTTCTGGATAATCTTTTTTTAATTTTTTTACTCTTTCTATAATTCCTTTAGAGTGCCCATGGGCGCTATCAACTACTAAAACGTCAACATTTGCATTTATCAACTCTGAGATTCTCTCGTCTGTCTCTTCCCCATTACCTATTGCTGCTCCAACTAAAAGTCTCCCTTCGTTATCTTTTGATGCCAAGGGAAAATCTTTTGTTTTGTTAATATCTTTTAGTGTTACAAGTCCCTTGAGAGAAAAGTTTTTGTCAACCAATAGAATTTTTTCAATCCTGTTTTTAAATAGAAGATCTTTTATTTTGTCTAAGTCTTCATTTTCATCGGTAACAACAAGCTTTTCTTTAGGGGTCATAATTTTAGCCACAACTTCCTCTTGATTTTGAACATTTCTGAAATCTCTTGAAGTCACAATGCCAACTAAATTGTCATTATCGACAACAGGCATTCCGGAAATCTTTAATTCTTGTGTTAATTTTACAAGCTCTCCTACTTTCTTATCCGAAGAAATAGTAATAGGCTCTCTTACAATTCCACTTTCAAATTTTTTAACCAGTGTAACTTCTTTGGCTTGATCATGTATGGGCATGTTTTTATGAATGATACCAATGCCTCCCAATTCAGCCAAAGCGATAGACATTTTACTTTCTGTCACAGTATCCATAGCAGCTGAGACAATAGGAATTTTTAAATCTATATCCTGGGTCAATTTTGTGCTTAAATCAGTGTCTTGAGGGAGAACTTCAGAATAATCAGGGAGCAGAAGCACGTCATCGAAGGTTAAGGCTTGTTCTTCAATATGCAACATCTTCAAATTATACAGAAAGGGTTAAAAAAACAAAGGTAAACAGAAAAATGCAATTTAAAGGCTGGAACATGGTGAGCATTGCCGTATTGATGGAATTTTCTGTCATTGGTTTTACTTTCTATTGTTACCCATTAATGTTTTCTTCCCTTGAGCAAGAATTGGATGCAACTCAAGCCCAATTGTCTGGCGCCCTCTCGCTATTTTTTATTTGCTCTGCTGCTGCGTCTATATTTTTAGGCAGACTCTTAGATAAATTTTCAGTAAAAAATATAATGCTTATTGGAGGAATAATTTTTAGTGGCGGCCTTATTTCAATAGCTTATGTTCAAAGCGTATTTTTTCTACTCGTTATTTTCTCGACCTTTATTGCCATAGGGGGTCCAGCATTAGGTAATTTATCGGTAACTAAACTAGTCGCAAATTGGTTTGATACAAAGGCCGGAGTAGCACTAGGAGTCGCAGCCATCGGTATTTCATTTTCTGGTGTAATTCTACCTATCCTTGTTGATCCGTTAATCACGGCAATTGGTTGGCGAAATGTTTATTTGGTTTTTGCCGGTATTGTTTTACTAGTTCTACTGCCAATAATTTATTTATTTGTCATCAATACTCCTGAAGAAATTAATCAACACAAAGATAATGAATTAAAAGCCAAAACAACAGAGATCTTAGAAGACCCTTTACCTATGAAAGATTTTTTTAAATACAAAAGTTTTTGGTTTATTTCACTGGCTTTTGCACTCCAATTCTTTTCGATGGGTGGGGTTCTCCTTCATTTAATACCTCACGCAACCAATTTAGGTTTTGAAGCTATTTGGAACGTGCTTGGATTTCCTTTGAAACAAACTGTTTTTGCTTATTCTTTAGCGGCTTTTGGTGGAGTGATTGGAAAAATATTTTTTGGTTATCTAATTGACCGTCTGCAAGCTAACCGTCCGGTGATGATTATGATGTTGATGCAAGCAATGGGTATTTTTGGTTTAACTATAGTAGAAACCTTCGACTTATTTTTAATCTCATGTTTTGTCTTCGGCCTAGGCTTTGGTGGAGCTATGGTTTTGATGAGCGCGTGCTTTTTAAAAGCATTTGGTTCTCAAAATTTAGGTTCAGTTAGGGGAATATCTGCGGTGATAATAGTTCCAGTTCAGCCCTTAGGAATTTTTATAGTTGGCCAGGCCTTTGATGCAGGGTTTTACATTCAGTCATTTTTGTTGATGGGCGCAGCAAGTATAGTTGCTTTAATGGTGTCTTCTCAGATATCTATTCAACAAAAAGACAATCTGTCTTTGCAGCAGCAATAAAGTCATTTTTGTGAAGACCTTTGATTTTATGAGACCACCAAGATACGGTCACTTTTCCCCATTCTAATATAATCTCTGGATGATGATCTTCCTCTTCAGCTAGATTTGCTACTTTTGAAACAAATTTTAGACCTGCCATGTAATCATCAAATGAAAAGGCGCAAATCAAGCGATCGATGCCATCAATTTTTTGAATTTGCCAGGCAGGAATTTGAGGCTTTAATTCTTCAATTTCTTCTTTGGTCACTAAAGGAGCATCTTCACGACAAGCTGTACATGAACTTTCAGTTAATTTTTCAGAACTCACTTAATACCTCCCTTTATTAATTTCTTTGGATCTAAATATTTACTCAATTGTGCTCTAGTTAAATTTGTCTCCGCAAGAGCTACTTCGATAATAGGTAAATTTTCTCTATAGGCTTTTTTAGCAATTTCTGCAGCTTTTGCGTAGCCAATTACAGGATTCAAAGCAGTAACAAGAATTGGGTTTCTATTTAATGCATTTTCTAAAGTTTTTTTGTTTATTTTGAACGATCTTATAGTTTTTTCAGCTAGAACATTCATGCTTCCTGTCAGTAAAGCCATACTCTTTAGCAGATTGTAGGCAATAACTGGAAGCATTACATTAAGTTGAAAATTACCTGACTGAGCAGCAATAGTAATTGTCGTATCATTTCCAATAACATCAGCAGAAGCCATTGCAACGGCTTCAGGAATCACGGGATTTACTTTGCCAGGCATAATACTGCTCCCTGGCTGTAAAGCTTTCAGTTCTATTTCTGCTAATCCTGCCAAAGGTCCAGAGTTCATCCACCTAAGATCATTAGAAATTTTCATCAATACGACAGCAAGATTTTTTAACTCACCTGAGACCTGAACCGCTGTATCTTGAGAACTAAGCTCATGAAAAAAGTTTTCACTAGAAATAGCTTTGCATTTTCCACCAACTAGACTTGAAAGCTCGCTTGCAAAAGTTTTAGCAAATCTTGGATGTGCATTTATGCCGGTTCCGACTGCAGTTCCGCCTAGAGGCATTTCCAAAAGTCTTTTTTCTAAAAAAATCAGTGTTTCTTTAACATTTTTCAATTGTGAAGACCAAGCTGAAAGTTCTTGAGAGATTTCTAATGGCATTGCATCCATCAAGTGTGTTCTTCCAGTTTTAATTAATCCTTTGGATGCAATTTCTTTTTTTTCAATTTCTTTGATTAATTTTTCTAATGCAGGATAAAGTTTTTCTGTTAAATCTTTATACGCACTAACTTTTATGGCAGTTGGGATAACGTCATTGCTACTTTGGCTCATATTTACATCATCATTAGGATCAATTTGAATGCCATTAAGTTTGAAAGCTAAATTAGCTATAACTTCGTTTGCATTCATATTTGAACTTGTGCCTGAACCAGTTTGAAACACATCAAGTGGAAACTCATTGTTATGTTTGCTCTGCCAAACTTCTTTAGATGCCCTTGAAATTGCATTAGCCTTTCTTGATGTTAAAAGACCTAACTTTTTATTGGCTCTTGCAGCAGCGTCTTTTATGAGACCCAACGTATCCACAAAAGAATTAGTAAAAGGGAAATCCATCTTTATTCCGCTAATTGGAAAATTTTCCACTGCTCTTTGAGTTTGCGCTCCATATAAAGCTTTTTTTGGAACATAAACTTCTCCTAAACTATCTTTTTCTATACGATATCCTTTTTTTATTTTTGCCATAATTTTTTTGAATGTTTAAAATACAATTGTACAAAATATTTATTTAAATAAATGATTTAAATTTTTTAAATCTCTGCGAGTGGAGGGACTTATGTCAGAAAAAGAAATTCAGCTGCCTATCGACACTTCTTTGGGGAAATTGCCTCAGAAGGTAAAAGGCTCGCTTTCTCCAGTAGAATGTAATTCACCAGAAGAATTGAGAAGACATCAACTAGAAAGGCTTGCTTCAGGTTTTAGAATGTTCTCTCATTTTGGCTATGATGAAGGAATTGCTGGCCATATTACTTTGCGAGACCCAGAGTATCCTCATTATTTTTGGGTGAATCCTTTCGGTATGCATTTTGGACAAATATGCATATCTGACTTAATTCTCGTTGATAGAGAAGGGAATATTGTTCAAGGAGAAGGAAAAATGTTAAACACAGCGGCTTTCGCTATTCATTCTAGACTTCATGAAGCCAGACCTGACGTAAATGCTGCAGCTCATTCTCATTCCATGTATGGAAAATCTTTTTCTAGTCTAGGCAGATTATTAGAGCCAATTACTCAGGATTCATGTGCATTTTTTAATAATCATGTTTTATTTGACGATTTTACTGGGGTTGTTTTAGAAACAGACGAAGGAGATAGGATAGCTAAAGCCCTTGGAGATAAAAAGGCTGCAATTCTAAAAAATCACGGGCTCTTAACCACTGGTGAGTCTGTTGACGCTGCTTTATGGGCTTTTTTATCTATGGATAGATGTTGTCAATCTCAGTTGATTGCAGAATCAGCTGGTCAAATGGAAAGAATTTCGGATGAAGTTGCAGAGTTAACAAAGTCGCAAGTAGGTTCCGAATTTGCCATGTGGGCAAGTTTTCAACCTATTTATGACTTAATGCTTGAGAAAGACGACAGTTTCTTAAATTAATTATTCAAGGACATTCAAAGGTGTTCTCTTTATTTTTATTATTTTTATTAGTAGGTTTTGTTATTCACTTACTTGTCCGTCATTTTTTTAATAAAAGAAACTTTGTTGATGAGCCGGATGGAATAAAAAAACAACATGATATGGCCGTACCAATTTCAGGAGGGTTATCATTTGGTTTAAGTTACTCCCTTTTCATTTTTGTTTGTCTTTTACTTTTTTATTTTGATTTTGATTCTTTTTTCAATGTTCAAGTACCAAATGAAAGCTATGAATCAAATTTCCCTTTCTTTTCTTTCATAATTTTGATGCTTCTTTCTTTAGTATTACTTTCCATTTGTTTAATTGATGATCTAGTAAGCCTACCGGTATGGGTTAGATTGTTTACACAAATAAGCTGCTCTGTATTATTTATCCAACTAGGAGATGTAAGCCTAATTAATTTAGGAGCTTTGCTTGGTGAAGGTGAAATCATATTGAATGAATATATAGCTTTTATTTTTACTATTTTTTGTGTTGTAGGTGTGATTAATGCTTTTAATTGGATTGATGGGATCGATGGATTTCTTAGCTCACAAGTTTTAATAGCTTTGATAGGAATGATTATCTTAATTGGCGAAATTAGCTTTATTTTTCTAGTATTTTTATCAGCTATATTGCCTTATATTCTGATGAATCTTGGTTTCTTCGGTAAAAAATTTAAAGTCTTTATCGGAGATCATGGGGCCAT
>CABZRA010000016.1 GCA_902527995.1 uncultured SAR86 cluster bacterium | reverse complement strand
CTTGTTCGCTTAATATGATAACTCCATTTAATTTCATTAAATTTTTCTCACTATAATAGCTCCATAATTGTTTCCCATACCTTCTTCGTATTCACACTCTATTCTATCTAAAACCATTTTAACCAATGAGTGCATTTTTTGACTGTTTCCACATACTATTTTTAAGGGCATATCCTCTTGATTCAAATAAACATAATTTTCTACCATCAAATCAACTTCATGATGTCTTATTCCATGTAAATCAAGAGTATTGAACTTCATTTTTTAAAATGTGAAACTTCAATACCATCCGGATGCGAAGACGAATATTCTCTTAAAGCAGGTATAAATTCGCTTGAAAAATTTGGACTAGTTCTTACAAAATCTAAATATTCTTCAAGATGAAAAAGTACTATATTGTCAGCGAAAATAATTGCACCGTCATTTAGGCGATCATGTTCTATGAGAATTTTTAAATCCTGCAGGTAGGCTTCTTTCCAATGATCGATAAATACGAAATCAAACTTTTGATCAAGCTGAGGTATAACTTCGGATGCTTTCCCATTATAAAAGCTAACTTTTTCTGTGAGACCCGAAAAATCTAAATGTTGTTTGGCAATATTCAGAAACTCTTCGTTCACATCTATCGAGAAAAGATGTGCATCCTCGGATAAATTTCTTGCAATTCGAATAGTTGAATAACCCAAGTAAACTCCTAATTCGAGAAGACATTTTGCATCACTTTTTAAAACATACTCATCTAAAATTTTTCCTTTTTTATCACCAATATTCATTAGAAAAAAATTGTTATATCCACAACTATCAATTACTTTTAAAACGCTATCAGGATTATCTTTTGTTGCTTCTGATAAAACGTAGTTCAACACCTTGTTCTCTTTTGTCATCTTTTTATCAAAACTAGCAAAAAACATATTTTTTATTTCACTTAAGATTATTTCCATCACGCCAAAAAAACTTTTTTTGTTTATCAAAAAAGGAGATTTAGATTTTTTTCTAAAGTTTTCTTTTGATCTGCTCATAGGAATATAATAGTTTAAACTTTTTGATAATTTAAAATTATTTTCTTATGTTACGTGCTTTTTATGGATCTAAAGAATGGGCTACTTGGGCTTATGGTGGTTTAGCTTTATTGATAAGTTCACTCTGGATTCAAGTCCAATTAACAGTGGCTATTAACTCTTGGTATGGTGGTTTTTATGATCATCTTCAAATTGCTGCTGATTTCTCAGAAAATCCTCAAGAAGGAATTGACATATTTTATGATTTTTTAATTTCTACTGATTTTTTATTTAATGGATTCGAAGGCAATCCAAGTTTTTTAGTGATTGCAATGCCCTATGTTCTTTTGGCAACATTTACTGCTTGGTTTACTAGAATTTATGGTCTACGCTGGAGACAAGCTATAACATTTAATTATATTCCGAGATGGCAAAGCGTTGAGGAGGAAATCGAGGGTGCCAGTCAAAGAATCCAAGAAGACTGCAATAGATTCGCCCGAATAGTAGAAAGTTTGGGGCTGCAGGTTGTCAGAGCGATAATGACTCTGGTTGCTTTTGTTCCTGTACTTTGGGCTTTAAGTGATTCAGTAACTATTCCATTCTTTAGCGATATTGAAGGCTCGTTAGTTTGGACTGCTCTTTCGGTTTCAATAGGCGGATTAATTATTTCTTGGTTTGTAGGGTACCGATTGCCAGGCCTTGAATACAACAATCAAAAAGTAGAAGCGGCATTTCGTAAAGATTTAGTTCTTGGAGAAGACGACAAAGTGAATTACGCTCAAACTGACACGCTTTGGTATCTTTTCACTGGCATACGTTTTAACTATCAAAGGCTCTATTTGCATTATGGGTATTTTGATATCTGGATCGAAAGTTACGGTCAATTCATGGTGGTGGTTCCATTTTTAATTATTGGGCCAAGTTTATTTACCGGCGCAGCACTTTTAGGAGTAGTGATTCAAATTTCTAACGCTTTTGACCGAGTACATAGCGGATTTGCTTTATTTTTGTTTAATTGGACTACCATTACAGAATTGAGAAGTATTTGGAAACGACTTCACGAGTTTGAAGCAAACTTAGTTAGATTCTCAAATGCTGATCAAATTGAATCTAAATCAGTTTAAGGAAATTTAACAAAAATTCATTCACCTCTTCTGGAGCCTCTTGTTGAGTCCAATGCCCCACGTCTTCTATTAGTTTGGTTGATACTAAATTTTCATATACTGGATCAAAAGTTTCTTTTAGGTGTGCGGTATCCTTATAACCATCGCCCACAAAAAAATTTACTGGATCTAGGGAACCGACCATTAAAGCGGCAGGTTGTTTTAACTTTTTATCTTTGTATTTTTTTAAATCTTCAAAATCTTTTCTTTGAGCTCTATATCTATTTAGTGGACCTCTCATACCGCTTGTTTCAAATTCGTTAATTAAATAATTCATTTCGTCTTTATTAATCCAGTTAGGATAGTCATCAAATTCGATTACACCATCTAAATACTTTGCGTCTGGACCTTTATCCATCGCATTTAGGGGATTTTCAAATTGTTTTTTCATCCCTCTGGCATCAATAGAAAAGTAAGTAGCTTCTAAGTATTTTCTGAGATTAGGTTCAAATTCCGCTTCGGCGACTCCTTCTTCCTGAAAATAAAGTTGGTAAAAGAATTTACCTTCATAAATCATTTCAAAAGCATCTATCGTGGAGAATTCTCTTTGCGGAAAATATGGTACAGATAATCCCGCTACTGCAGAAATTCTGTCTTCATTTAATAAACTTGTATACCAAACTATTGGGCCGCCCCAATCATGACCGAAGAGAATTGCTTGATCTTCTCCAAAAAAATCTATAATCCCTATAAGATCATCGCTTATTTTTTTTATCGTATATTCTTCAATTGGATGAGGTTTATCAGAACCGCCATATCCTCTTACGTCAATTGCAACTACTTTATAGCCGGCTTCAGCAATCACAGGTATTTGACGTCTCCAACTAAACCAACTCTCTGGACAACCGTGCACCATAATTACTAATGGCCCTTCTCCTTCAACTGCAGCTCTGAGAGTAATTCCGTTAGTTTCAATAAACTTAAATTCCATTATTTATAGTAAAATATCATCGTGAGTAATCTTAAGGCAAAAATAATTCCAGTAACACCTCTAATGCAAAATTCTTGTATTATTTGGAACGAAGATACAAAAAATGCTGCTGTTACAGATCCTGGGGGAGACCTAGAAAAAATTGAATCTTATTTAAAAGAAAATGATTTAAAACTTATTAAAATTTTTATTACTCATGGACACCTTGATCACGCTGGTGGAGCCTTCAATTTATCTCAGAAATTTAATATTCCAATCGAAGGTCCGCATAGAGAAGATGAATTTTTAATTTCGGCTTTAGAAGAGCATGGAAAAATGTATGGTCTTTCAGATTCTAAAAACTTTCTACCCGATAGATGGTTAGAAGATGGCGATCAATTAGAGTTGGATGGAATACATTTTGACGTTTATCATTGTCCTGGGCACACTCCGGGACATGTAATTTTCCATAACAAAGAATCAAAATTTGCCATCGTAGGAGACGTTTTATTTCAAGGTTCAATTGGAAGAACTGATTTTCCAAGGGGAAACCACGAAGAATTAATTAAAGCAATAAGAACCAAACTTTGGCCTTTAGGAGATGACGTTACTTTTGTTCCCGGTCATGGACCGGTGTCTACTTTTGGACAGGAACGTTTGACTAATCCCTACGTAGCAGACCAATTATTTAACTCAACCGGTAACGAATAAAAAAATCTTTTGGAGCGGGCAGCGGGAATCGAACCCGCATCGTCAGCTTGGAAGGCTGAAGTAATAGCCATTATACCATGCCCGCAAATCTCATATTGAAGTGAGATTATACATTTCCAGTTTATATAAGCTAACCAAGCATCATAATGCTAGCTAGTCAAAAAATTACTGGGTTAAAAATCCACTTCTGGAGACTTCTACTCTACATTCGTCAAAACCAGCTTCTATTTTTGACTCCTGCGTATTTCCTTTAGATACTTCGTTGAAGTATCTAGTAAATTCAGGACCAAAATCTGCTAAATCTGGCGCTGTTCCAACCCAATAGACATAACCTGAAGTTTCATCAGAAAAAACTGGCGTCCAAACTTCGGCGCTATAATCATAATTTTTTTCTTTCATAACTTTCATGAATTCCTCTTTAAGTTCTACAATTTTTTCAGCAGAACAACCTTCTATCAATTCCATTTTTATTACATCCTTATAAGCGGCAGAAATAAAAGTTGAAATGAATACGGTTAAAATAGTTAAGATGATTTTTTGCATTGATTACTCCATTTTTTTATAAATTTCATTCTAATTTAACTTTTAAATCTTTTAAACCATCTAAATGATTTATAGAATATATTTTAGAATTATTTTTTTTAAATTTACTTTAAAATAGTTACTACATTGATATAAAGGAGGAAAAAATGAATTTAGAATTTGGTTCAGAATATGACGAATTTACTCAAGAAGTAGAAAATTTTTGCAAAGAATATGCTGGCGCTACTATTACTTCCGACGATCAGAAATTTGAAATGCACGACGCCCTGTCTGGCAATGTATCAAGTACTAATGGGAAAACTGTTGGTAGATCAGAATGGCAAAAACTTTTAATTGAAAAAGGTTACTTTGCTAGATCAATTCCTAAAGAATATGGAGGTTATGGGGGCGAAACTGACATCATTAAAAGTAGAATTATTGCAGGTGCTTTTGCAAAATATAAAGTTCCAAATGCTATGGGTGGTCAAGGAATTGATATGCTTGTGCCTACCTTGTTGGAATGGGGTACTGAAGATCAAAAACAGCAATACGTAGAATCTACTTTACATGGCCAAACAGTTTGGTGTCAGGGATATTCAGAACCTAATGCAGGTAGTGACCTAGCAAGCTTACAAACTAAAGGTGAGCTAATTGACGGAAATTGGGTAATAAACGGACAAAAAATATGGACGAGTACTGCTCAATACTCTCAAATGATGTTCTGCCTGGTCAGAACTGAACCTGAAGCATCGAAACATGCTGGTATAAGTTTTATATTAATTCCTATGGATACTCCAGGGATCGAAATTCGTCCTCTTGTCGATATGACTCTTAAAGCAGGATTCAACGAAGTTTTCTTTGATAATGTGACTGTACCTGAAGAAAATATTGTTGGAAAAAGAGGTGAGGGATGGTCTGTAGCTAATTCAGTTTTAGGTCATGAAAGAGGCTCACTTGCGAATCCAAATGCTACTCTTAATAGACTCAATACTTTAATCAATCTTATGAAAGAAGAAACGATCGACGGAAGAAGACTTATTGACGTAGCCTCATATCGAGACAGATTGCTTCAAATTCAAGGAAAAGTTTTAGCAGTGCAAGCTAATTCTCTTAGATTGTTATCGGCAAAAATTAATCCAGGACAAAATGTGAAACTCGGAGGAATGATCCAAAAATTAGTTGGAACAGAACTACGACATGAATTGGAAGGATTGGCGATAGATATTATGGGAGAATTAGGAACACTTTACGAAGATGATCCTAACGTAAGAGGCGGAGGATCATGGCAATTTACTTACATGTACTTTTTAGGATTGATTATTGGTGGTGGAACTAACCAAATTCAAAAAAATATCATTTCTGAGCGTGGTCTTGGCATGCCACGCGAGCCAAAAGTCCAAGCAGAGGTCTAAGATGTATTTCGGTTTATCAGAAGAACAAGAATCTATTCAAGATTTTGTAAAAAAATTCCTTGATGACAATGTTACCGTAGATGAAATTAGAAAAATTGCTAACGGAGAAGGCGAAGAAATTGAGAAAAGTATTTTTGATAGCATTTTAAATCTTGGGATTAATTCTCTTTTAGTCCCAGAAGAGCATAATGGCTTGGGCGCAGGATTATTACATGCTGTCGCAGTTGCACAATCTTTGGGTTCAGGTGTTGGCCCAATTCCTTTTGTAGGCTCATATGTAATGGCTCCCATTGCAATCAAGCTTGGTGGAAATGAAGATCAAAAAAATAATTATCTATCTAAAATAGCAACCAATGAAATTAGATTCGGTGTAGGTATGAGCGAATTTGTTGGAGCTAGAGAGGATGCAGGAATTGAGTTTTCAAAAAATAAAATCAATGGTCGAGCTTTGTTCGTCTTGGATGCAGAAAAATCTGATTTTTTAATTCTAGCTAATAAATCAGGGGCTTTATTTATCGTAAATTCTGAGGATAAAGGAGTTACCTTGAACAAACTAACTACAGTAGACAAAACTCGCAACTTTCATGAAATAATTCTTAATAATGCCGAAGCAGAAATATTAAAAAATACTTCAGATAATAGTGAAATTGCCAAAAAAGTTATTGACGCTGGCAGGATAATTCTGGCGGCAGATACTGTCGGTGCTTCAGAAGCGATGGTGGAGAAGGCTGTTTCTTATTCCAAAGAAAGGAAACAATTCAATCGAACTATTGGCTCTTTTCAAGCAGTTAAACATATGTGTGCGGAAATGGCTGCTGATCTAGAACCTTGTTATTCACTTGTCTGGCAGGCTGCTCATTCTTATGACAACGAAGAAATTTCTACCTCTAGACTACTTGCATGTCAATCAAAATCACACGTTTCCGAGGTGGCTAAAGTTATCTCAAAAAAAGCAACCGAAGTTCATGGTGGTATGGGCTTTACTGATCTATTGGGGCTTCATTACTGGTTCAAAAGAATAGGATTAAATCGTCAAATTTTAGGCGCCCCTGAAATCGTTAGAGAAGAAGCCGCTGAACTGCAAGGTTTTAACCAATAATTAAAGTCTGTAAAAAGATTTTGCCGTGTTGTAAAACATCTGGTCTTTATCTGAACTAGTGTGACCTGATGCAATTTTTTTAAATGCGTTCCAAAGGACATTATAAGATACAGATTGTTTGTCCACTGGAAAATTGCTTTCAAACATACATCTGTCTGGGCCAAAACAAGAAATCGTATAATCGTAATAATGTCTTTGAGAATTTAATATTTGGTCTGAGCTTGGTGGTAATTTTTGCTTATGAAAACCAAATCCATTGATAGGCATTGCCAAGCCTCCTAATTTTGCATAAACATTTTCATGGGTTGATAGTCGCGTTATGTCTTTCTTCCAAATCTCAAAAATTTCCTCTTTTTGGTTCGCATAAGGTCCAATACCAATAGGTCCGCTGAAATGATTTAAAACGATTTTTAAGTTTGGGAGAGATTCAGCAATTTTTGCTACCTGATTTATTTGATGATGATATTGCCAAGCCTCAAAGGTTAAATTTAAATCAATTAATTCTCTTAGGCTCTCTAGAAATATTTCTTTTATGTATAAATTCTTAGGCGGATTGTGATGAGAATTTGACAGCTCTGAATGATGATCCCATCCACCTGCATGTCTTATACCTTTAAAATGGCCTCTACCCTCTTGTAAATGTCTGTTTAGGACTTTTCGAGTTTTATCTGACCCTATAGTTAAATTTACATGCCCTACGATTCCCTCGATTTGAGTCTTATTTTTTTCCTTTCGAGCCTTATCAGAAATTTTTTTTACAAACCTCGTCTCTCCTACTGGAGCAAAATCTATATCTCCAGAAGTTAAATACTCTTGAGAGCATTCTATAAAAACCGTTTTTTTAACATTATGACCGCCATGTGTGTCTAACCAAAGATCCTCAAGTAAATAATGCGACTCGCCTGGCCATAAATGATGATGAGGATCAACTATAGGTCTTTCAGGCTCAATAATAGTTTCTTTATGAAGGTCAAGCCAAATAAGGTGATCTTCTAATGAGCTCACTAAGCTTTATAATCCAATCGCTTCGAGTGTAAGATTGGCTCGGTATAACCACTAGGTTGTTTCCTGCCTTCTAATACTAAAGCACATGCGGCTTTGAATGCATGACCATCAAAATCAGGTGCCATTGGCATGTAGTTGGGATCGCCAGAATTTTGTTCATCAACGACAAGGGCCATTTTTTTCATTGTGTCCATTACTTGAACTTCGTCACATAATCCATGTAATAACCAATTAGCTATATGCTGGCTTGAAATCCGGCATGTAGCTCGATCCTCCATTAATCCCACATTATTTATATCTGGTACTTTTGAACAACCAACTCCTTGATCTACCCACCTAACAACATAACCTAATATTCCCTGAGCATTGTTATCTAATTCACTTTGTATTTCTTCTGAAGAAAGTGCATCTGGATTTTTAAGGAGAGGGATTTCTAAGATGTCATCTAGATTTGCTTTTTCTTGTGAAAGAAGGTTTTCTTGAACCTTTGAAACGCTTATTTGATGATAATGTAGAGCATGTAGCGTAGCTGCAGTTGGTGAGGGAACCCATGCACAGTTTGCACCTGCTTCAGGGTGATTAGTTTTTCCTTCATACATTGCTAACATTTCGTCTGGCATTGCCCACATTCCTTTACCTATTTGAGCTTTACCTTTAAAACCTGTGCCTAGTCCGGTATCAACGTTCCAATTTTCATAAGCATTTATCCAAGTTTGTTGTTTCATTTCAGATTTTTTAATCATCGGTCCAGCTTCAATACTTGTATGTATTTCGTCGCCAGTTCGATCTAAAAATCCTGTATTAATAAATATGACTCTTTCTTTAGCTATTCTTATACATTCCTTAAGATTTATCGTGGTTCGTCTTTCTTCATCCATGATCCCTATTTTTACCGTAAGAGGTTGCAAACCAAGTGCGCTCTCTACGGCAGCAAAAAGATCGCAAGTGAATTTGACCTCTTCCGGCCCATGCATTTTAGGCTTAACAATATATATACTTTTAGTTTTACTATTTACCGTATTTCCTGTATTTAAGATGTCATGCTTTGCAATTGCAATTGTAAACATAGCGTCCATGATTCCCTCGAAAACCTCATTACCATCCTTATCTAAAATTGCAGGATTAGTCATTAGGTGTCCAACATTTCTCACGAGAAGCGTACTTCTTCCTGATAGAGAAAAAGACTCACCATCTGGTTTCAAATAATCTCTATTAGAGTTGAGAACCCTAGTCATAGTTTGGTCATTTTTTTCAAAGGTTTCTGCCAAATCACCTTTCATTAAACCTAACCAGTTTTGATAAACAAGGGCTTTATCATCTCCATCAACTGCAGCAACAGAGTCTTCGCAGTCTTGAATTGTAGTAATTGCACTTTCGACAAGAACATCCTTAATACCAGCGGGATCTTCCGATCCAATTGTGTCGGAACGATCAATTTGAATTTCCATATGCAAGTTGTTGTTCTTTAGTAAAATCCCAGTAGGGTTATCTTCGGTACCTGAAAACCCTTCAAATTTAGAGTCATCATTTAGAGAAACTTGATTTTGATCTGCAAGCGTTATTTGTAATTTTCCATCCTTTATTTGGAATGCAGTTATATCTGCAAAACTTCCGGAAGATAATGGGAATGTTTCATCTAAGAATTTCTTTGAAAATTCTATTACTTTATTTCCTCTTTTTGGATTGTAGGCGCCGCCTCTCTCTGCACCATTATCCTCTGATATGACGTCAGTTCCATACAAAGCGTCGTATAGACTGCCCCATCTTGCATTAGCAGCATTAAGTGCGAACCTTGCATTCATTACTGGAACTACCAATTGCGGTCCAGCAATAGTAGCTATTTCGGGATCTACGTTTTCTGTTTCTATTGAAAAATCTTCGCCTTCATTTAATAAGTACCCAATATCTTTTAAAAAACTTTTGTAAGATTCTTTATCAAAATCATTTCCTTTGTTAGAAATGTGCCAATTATCTATTTGTTTTTGCAAACTTTCCCTTTTTTCAAGAAGTGCCTGATTTCTGGGAGAAAACTCATTTAGAATTTCTTCGAATTTACTCCAAAAACTTTCAGGTGTGACATCAATTGAATGACAAACTTTTTCTTCTATTAAATTGTCTAAACTTTTGGAAACTTTCAAATTTCCCTTGTCAACATATTCAGTCATATAAAATCCTATTTTTTTAATTAAAAAATTATTTTACCAGTGAAAAAAATTTTTTTTTAATAAATAGTTAAAATGTTTTAGACTTACAAAAAAATGAACTTAGAAAACTTAATAACTGACCTTATAAAGGTTGAGTCTATTTCCCCAAAAGATGAGGGCTGCTTTGATATTATTGAGCCGATCTTAAATGATTTAGGGTTTGTATCTGAAAGGATCGATTATAAAAACGTTGAAAATCTCTATTCTGTTTTTGGAAATGATGGCCCTACATTTTGTTTCTTAGGGCATACCGATGTTGTTCCAACTGGTCCTGTGGAATTATGGACTCATCCTCCATTCTCTGGAAAAAAAGTAAACGATAGAATTTTCGGTAGAGGTGCCGCAGATATGAAAGGCAACATCTGCGCTTTTTTAAAAGCTCTTTCGGAATATATAAAACTTAATCAAGTTCAAAATTTTAGAATCGCCATACTCTTAACTAGTAATGAAGAAGGAGAATCATCCGATGGATTTATTGATGTTTTATTGGATAAATTAATTCAAAGAGGAGAAAAAATTGATTACTGTCTTGTAGGCGAACCATCTTCTTCCGAATTAGTTGGGGATACTATCAGGATAGGAAGAAGAGGATCGCTTAGT
>CABZRA010000015.1 GCA_902527995.1 uncultured SAR86 cluster bacterium | reverse complement strand
TTAGCTTGTGACCATTCAACATACTCACCGTCCATCCAGATGAATCCATCTTTTTTTTCAAAATCAGACATATTTTTAACTCAAAGAGAATCATTATAAGCGGGAGAATCTTTTATGAAAGTTAATTCTGAAATTTTTAGAGCTTACGATATCAGAGGAATTTTTGAGAAAGAATTATCTCAAGATTTAATATATAAAATTGGTCAAGCTGTAGGGTCAATGGTTTTAGAAGAAAAATCTAAACAAATCTATGTGGGCAGAGATGGAAGAATTTCAAGCGAAGATGTTTCAAATTATTTTATAGAAGGAATCTTAGCGACAGGTTGCGATGTGATATTCATTGGTCTTGTGCACACACCTTTACTATATTTCGCTACTTTTGAAGGTGTAACCAAAAACGGTGTAATGATTACAGGAAGTCACAATCCAAAAGAATACAATGGATTTAAAATTGTTATAAATAATATCTCCTTAACAGAAGAAGATATTCAAAATCTAAAATTTAAAATTGAACAGAGTAATTTTAAAGTTGGAACTGGAAAATTAACAAAAGAAAGTTTTTATGAAACTTATATTAAAAAAATTGCAACAAAAATTAAAATCAAAAAAAAATTAAAAATTGTTCTGGATTGCGGCAATGGCTCATGTGGGATTTTAGGACCAGAAATACTAAGAAACTACTCATCTAATCTAATAGAATTATATTGCGAAGTAGATGGTAATTTTCCGAATCATCATCCCGACCCAAGCGAACCAAAAAACTTATTTAGTTTAATTAAAACTGTTAAAAAAGAAGGTGCTGATATAGGCATTGCTTTTGATGGAGATGGAGACAGGCTTGGAGTTGTGGATAGCGAAGGAGAAATAGTATTTCCAGATAGATATTTAGCTCTCATGGCAGAAGATATCTTAAGAAAAAATGACTCAGGAAAAATTGTTTTTGATGTGAAATGCTCCAATAAACTCGATCAAGTGATTAGAGAAAATAATGGTATACCAATTATGGCTAAAACTGGTCATTCTTTTATAAAATCCGAAATTGCTAGGACTGGTGCCATTTTAGGGGGCGAAATGAGTGGTCATATTTTTTATAACGATAATTGGTATGGTTTTGATGATGGAATATTTGCGAGCTTAAGATTAATAGAAATATTGTCGTCGCAAGATATTTCAACTCATGAGGTTTTTAAAAAAGTTCCGAAAATGTTCAGTACTCCTGAAATAAAAATATCAGTCAGCGATGCTAAAAAATTCGAAATTATAGAGGAATTAAAAAATAATTTTAAACCTGAAGGGTATAATAGTGTTTTATTAGATGGATTAAGGCTTGAAAAAGAAGATTCTTGGGGATTGGTCAGAGCCTCAAATACAACACCCTCTTTAGTTCTTAGATTTGAAGCAAAAACTGAAAAAAAACTTATGCAAATAAAAGAACTTTTTCAAAATGCTCTGCTCGAAATAGACAATAAATTAAATTTCTTGAATTAAAATCAATGAGCATCTCAAAAAAATCGGCTACGAATATCTCTAGAGTTCTAACAGAAGCATTGCCTTTTATACAAAAATTTTCAGGAAAAACCATTGTTATTAAATACGGAGGAAGCGCAATGCAAGATAGTTTTCTTAGAAAAAGCTTTGCCCGAGATGTGGTTCTAATGAAAACGGTTGGAATTAATCCTGTAATAATTCATGGAGGAGGACCCCAAATTGGGAAAGAATTAGACCGACTCAAGCTTGATTTTGAATTCAAAAATGGAATTAGAGTAACAACTCCGGAGATGATAAAAGTTATTCAGAAAACCCTTGATCTACAAATTAATTCTGAAATTAAGGACTTAATTAACTCCTGGGGTGGACAAGGAAAATCATATGCTGGGAAAAAAATGAGCATTATAAAAGCCGTAAAATCAAAAAATAAGTCATTAGGAGAAGTTGGTCAAATTACAAAAATAAATAAGTCGAAGCTTTTAAAAGCTTTAAAAGCTCAACAGATTCCTATCATCTCCCCTATTGGATGGAGTGAAAACAAAACGCCACTAAATATAAATGCGGACGAAGTTGCATGTTTTATTGCAGGAACAATAAAAGCAGAAAAAATAATCCTTTTGACTGATGTGTTGGGAATTAAAAACGAAAAAGGAAAGAAGATATCTGAAATGAGTTTTAAAGATTCAAAAAAACTCTTAAAAAATAAAGCGATAGTCAAAGACGGAATGGTGCCAAAACTCATGGCAGCAATAGATGCTCTTAGCAAAGGTGTAAATTATGCTCACATAGTTGATGGAAGAGTTCCTCATGCTGTATTGTTAGAGATTCTTACTCAAAAAGGTGTAGGCACTTTAATTAATAGATAGATGGCAGAGAGTAAAGTATCAAGAAAAATTCAAATTATGCAGACTCTTGCAGAAATGCTCGAAGAAAAAGCTCCCGTAAAGATTACAACTGCAGAATTAGCCCGGAGGACCAACATAACTGAAGCTGCAATTTACAGACATTTCCCTAGTAAAAGGAAGATTTATGAGGAAATGGTAGTTTTTTTTGAATCAAATATTTTCCCAAGAATAGAGGCGATGAAGCAAAATCAATCATCAGATGAAATACCTGGACTCATAGTTACTCTTATTTTAACTTTTCTGGAAACTAATAGAGGATTTGCAAAAATTATTAACAAACAGGCTCTGAGTCCAGCCGAAGCAAAAATTGACGATAAGATATCTCTGATTTTGGAAAAACTACAAGTAGAAATCAAACAGTCCTTTCAAGCTTATGAAAGAGATACTAAGAAAAAGTTGGCCGTGAATTCCTCTAGCTGTTCTGATCTTTTAATGGCTTGCATGGAAGGACAAATTCAAACTTTTATTAGAAGTAATTTCAAAAACAGCCCGGTTGTGTCTTGGCAAGAACATTGGGAACTAATCAAAAAAATTATTTTCGTCTAATCAAAAAAATATTCGAACCCTGTATTTTGATCTGAAGGGCTTGCATCTAGTCCATTAGCTAGATTAATTTTTTTAGCAACTAAATCGGCTGGAATTACTGGAGGAGAATATTCAATTGAATCAACTATGTCCTCCATATAACCTAACCAAATTGGCAATGCAGTGGTGCTTCCATATTCTTTTTTTCCCAAGGACCTTGGTTGATCATAGCCAAACCAAACTGTCGTTAAAATCTCATTGTTATAACCTGTAAACCAGGTACTTTCGGAATCATTTGTGGTTCCAGTTTTACCCGCAAAATCATCTCTTTGGAGTTTTTTTATCCCTCTTCCTGTACCTCTGCGCGTCGCTTCTCTTAGAATATCAGTTACAATAAATGAAACTCTTGGGTCAATCGCAAAGGTCTCTTCTGCAGTTAAAGGTTTTCCAATCCATTGTTCTAAAGATGTTTTTGAAAGATCTTTTTGATCAAAAAATATCTCATTTCCTTCTTTATCTACGATTTTTTCAATGTAGGTTGGGTTAATTTTTTTACCTCCATTTGCAAAAATGGAAAAAAATTCTGCATTTTTATAGGGACTAATTCCATAAGAACCTAATGCCATAGATAAGTCTTCAGGTAAACTATCTCTCTCAAATCCAAATCTTGTGAGATAATTCTTTGTTTTCGAAATTCCCAAATCATTTAACAATCTTACCGTGACAACATTTCTTGACTGTAATAAAGCCTCTCTTAATCTTGTAGGTCCATAAAATTTACCACTAGCATTTTTAGGCCTCCAAAATTCTTCTAAATTCTGATCTTCAAATACCACTGGTGCATCGTTAATTATAGTCGCTGGGTTGAAACCGTTTTCAAATGCTGCGGCGTACAAAAAAGGTTTAAAATTTGATCCAAGCTGAGGTTTAGCTTGCATGGCTCTGTTAAATTTACTTGAACTAAAACTGTAGCCGCCCACCAATGCAAGAATCTTTCCAGATTCAGGATCGATACTAACCAGAGCACTTTGTACTTCAGGATGCATTGCTATTTCAAATTTTTTATTTTCATCTGGCCTAAACCAAATTAAATCTCCAACTTCAAAAAAAGTTGAAAAACTCTCGATATTTTTTCCTTTTTTATTTTCATCAATTTTTGGTTTTATTTGCGTAACTAAATTTCCTATATCTAAAGTAATTATTTCTGAATCTTTATTTAAAATAGTCATCTTTTTGTTTTTAGACGATAAGATCAATACAGGTTGAAAAGAGTTAAAATCAGCTTGGTCAGCAAGAAAATCTAATAATTTATCTAGAGGATTGGTTAAATCTTTTTTTATACCAAACTCGTCTTTGAAGTTATTTGGATCATAAGCAACTTTATAGAATAAATCTGTTCTCTGACTAAAATCACTTGGAATTAAGTCGCTAAAATTTTTGGGTTTCCTAAATCCATGTCTTGATTCGTAAGATTCTATTCCTCTCCTGACAGAATTCACAGCTGCTGTTTGGTAAGACGAATTCAGAGTGGAATAAACCTTATATCCCTCTTTGTAAACAGATAATCCGTAATTTTGAATCATGTATCTACGTATTTGCTCGGCAAGATAATCTGCCTCAACTTCAGAACCGATGCCATTGAATGAGGCAGATATTGGTTCTTTGAACGCTTCAACAAAAATGTCTTCATCGATGTAACCCAAGGATTCCATTCGACTTAAAACCCAATTTCTTCTAATTAGGGCTCTTTTTGGATTAGCAAGTGGATTAATTCGAGATGGTGCCTTCGGCAAACTAGCAATCATTGCCGATTGCGCCACAGTCAACTCTGATAATCCTTTTCCATAATAAATTTCTGATGCGGCCGCAATACCATAAGCTCTATTTCCTAGAAAAATTTGATTTACATAAAGTTCAAATATTTCCTCTTTTGAAAAAGACAAATCTAACTTAAAAGCCATGAATATTTCTTTTAGTTTTCTCTCAAAGGTTTGATCTTTGGTTAACACATAATTTCTTGCCACTTGCATGGTAATAGTTCCGCCGCCACTAATTATTTCTCCAGCTTTAATGTACTGGTAAGTAGCTCTTATTAGACTCAAAAAATCTACACCAGTATGAGTAAAAAAATCGCTATCTTCGGCGGCTAAAAAAGCATTGATCAAATTTTCTGGAATCTCATTAAATACGAGTTTAGTACGATGAATTTCTCCATATTCACCAATTAACTTACCATCGGATGTAAATATTTTGAGAGGTACTTGTAGTTCCACATTTCTCACATCTTCTGTCGACGGCAAGTCGTGCGACAGATAAATGTAGATACCTAGACCGAAATGAATTGGTAGCAGAAAAATAATTAGTAATATGAAAAAATATTTATTGAAAAACATTGTCTAATACTTCGATAAGGTAAAATATATTCTAATGATTACTTACTGCCAATGAAAATTTTTCTGCTTGGTCCAATGGGTTCTGGTAAATCAAAAATAGGTAAAATCCTAAGTGAAAAGTTAAGTATTTCTTTATTTGATATCGATAAAGAAATAGAAAGAGATTTAAATATGTCTATAACTGAAATCTTTGCATCCAAAGGTGAAATTTTTTTTAGAGCTGTTGAAACAGATTATCTAATAAAAACTGCAGAACTTAGGGATTGCATAGTCTCTACTGGAGGTGGAGTAGTTGAAGAAATTAAAAATCTAGAATTTTTAAAAAATGAAGCAAACGTAGTTTTCTTAAACTGCAGTGTTGAAAGTCAATTCGAAAACACAAAAAATTCAACAAAAAGACCTCTTTTACAAACTAGTGATCCAAAATTCACCCTTCAAACTCTTTACGAAAAAAGATTTGATAGTTACAAAAAAGTATCAAAATTGGAACTTTCATCTGATTCAATGTCTAATGAAGAAATTGCTAATAAAATAATTAATCACTTTAATGTCTAAATCGATACTGGTTAGAACCGCCTCTTCAAGTTACGAAGTGCTGATAGATAAGTCCCTTTTGAAAAGTTATAACTTTCAATGGCTAATAGAAAATAAGCAGATTTTGGTTGTTAAGGATTCAGAGGTTCCAGAAAAATTTTTAAACAACTTAAAAAAGAATTTAGCCCAAAGTGAACCTAAGAATTTAATTTCATTTGAAATACAAACCAGCGAGGAAAATAAAAGTATTGAAGGAATTAAGCCAATATATGAAGTTCTAAATCAAAATAAATTTAATAGAGATTGTGTGATTATTTCCTTAGGTGGCGGCATTACAACCGACATGACAGGCTTTGTTGCCTCAAGTTATTTGAGAGGAGTTGATCTTATCCAAATTCCCTCAACCCTTTTATCGCAGGTGGATGCAGCTATTGGAGGTAAAACAGGAATTAATTTTCAAGGTGCAAAAAATAATATCGGTGCTTTCTACCAGCCAAATTTAGTTTTAATTGACATTGATCTGTTGTCAAGCTTGGGAAAATCTGAAATTTCGGAGGGTTTAGCTGAGATTATCAAGCACTCTTTGATTGCTGATAAATCTCTCTTTGAAGAGTTAGAGCAAAAAATAACTAACGGTTCTATAACAAATGACGATGACTTAATTAAAATCATATACGATTCGTCCCTCATAAAGTCCTCAATTGTTTCAAGTGATGAAAAGGAAAAAGGGGATAGAGCTTTGCTTAATTTTGGACATACCTTTGGACATGCTTTTGAGTCATCCATGGCCCTAAAAGGGTTTACTCACGGTCAAGCAGTTGGACTAGGAATGGTCTGTGCTTCAAAACTTTCCTTAGTTTTAGGCAAAATTGAAAATGAAGAATACGAAAGAATCAAAAAAATCGTAAAATCGGCAGGTTTGCCTACAAAATTGCCAACAAATTTTGATTACATTGAGTTTAAAGAGGCAATGAGTCGTGATAAGAAAATCCTATCTGATAAACTAAGATTTATAACTCTAAATTCGATAGGAAGAGCTCAAATTTCAGAAAATATTGACGAAAATACTCTAATCGAAAGCTTAAAGATATAAGCAAATAATTCACTTTTAGCCATTTTTTTAATAAGATTTATACAAACTGCATATCACATGCACGAAAAGTGACGCCCAGTCCAAGCGATAAGGACTCCAAATTATTTAATTTTAGGTGTATTTTGTGCCAAAAGATGAACATTTTGTAACCAGGCCTAAGAAAAAAGGTCTTTATGATCCAGACTTCGAGAGAGATTCTTGCGGAGTTGGTCTCGTTGCGAATGTTAAAGGTTTGCCCTCTAGAGAGATAATGGATAATGCCTATTTGATTAACTCTAGAATGGACCACCGAGGCGGATGTGGATTCGAAGAAAATACAGGCGATGGAGCTGGGATATTGCTTGCCTTACCCGATTCATTTTTTCAAACCGAAGCTAAAACTTTAGGCTTTAAACTTCCCGGTAAAGGAGAATATGCTGTAGGGAACGTATTTCTACCACAAAAGAGTTCAGAATATGGCTTTTGTAAAGAAATTGTTGAAAAAGTACTATTTCAAGAAGGTCTAGAGTTTCTTGGATGGAGAAAAGTACCGACAAATCATCAAAAAGCGAATGTTGGTCCAGCGGCATTAGACTGCCAACCAAAAATAGAACAATTATTTGTTGGAGCCAAAGGAAACATTTCTCAGGATGATTTTGAAAGAAAGCTTTATCTAAGCAGAAAAATTTTTAGCAAAAGATTAAGGTTTGAAGAAGGCTTAACTCAGGGCTTGATGTTTTACGCTTGTTCGCTTTCATCAAGATTAATTGTTTATAAAGGAATGCTGACGCCAGCCCAGTTGTTTCCCTTTTTCCCTGATTTGGAAAATAAAAAGCTTAAGACTCATCTTGCAATGGTTCATTCTCGTTTCAGCACAAATACTTTCCCATCATGGGATCGAGCGCAGCCATGTCGTTATATGTGTCACAACGGCGAAATAAATACTCTCAAAGGTAATATAAACCTAATGAGAGCCAGGCAGGGTATGGCTGAAAGCCCATTATTCGGAAAAAAATTGCAAAAACTCTTCCCTATTGCGGAGCCTGACTGTTCAGATTCAGGAAGCTTTGATAATGTTCTAGAGTTTTTGATCATGTCGGGAAGAAAAATTCCCGAGGCTATCATGATGATGATTCCAGAAGCTTGGCAAAATGATAAGGAGATGTCAGTCCAAAAGAAAGCTTTCTACGAATACTCTTCCTCGTTTATGGAGCCATGGGATGGTCCGGCATCAATTGTATTCACTGACGGAAAGATGGTTGGCGCTGTTCTTGATAGAAATGGACTTCGTCCAAGCAGGTTTTACGTTACCGACGATGATAAAGTAATTATGGCCTCAGAAGTTGGGGTGCTTCCGGTAAATCCTAGAAATGTAGTTTCCAAAGGGAGATTACAACCAGGAAAAATGTTTTTAATAGATTTTGAACAAGGGAAACTAATCTCCGATGATGAAATTAAAAAAGATGTTGCTTCTCAAAACCCATACAAGGATTGGAATAAAAAACAAATAGTAAATCTCAGAGATCTAACTTCCTCTAAAAAAGAACAAAAAGAAAAGGATTTAATTTCTAAAATGCAAGCCTTTGGATACACCACAGAGACTTTAGAGTTCATGTTATTGCCGCTTGTTACAGAACTAAGAGATCCTCTTGGTTCGATGGGAAATGATGCTGCGCTTGCATGCTTGTCTGATAAGCCGAGGATGATATATGACTATTTTAAGCAGCTTTTTGCACAAATTACTAATCCGCCAATCGATTCAATTCGAGAAGAAGTAATTATGTCTTTGAAATGTTTGATAGGTCCTGAAGGAAATTTACTTGCAACTAAAGAAAGAAATGTTCACAGACTCAATCTTGAACACCCTATTCTATCTAACAATGAACTGGCAAAAATTAAAGAGATTAAGAAATTTGGCTGGAAAACTAAGACAATAGATATTACTTACCCTAGAGGTAAAGGTGAAAAAGGATTAAAAGCTGCTCTAAAGAGAATTTGTAAAGAATCAGAAGAAGCGATCGAGAAAGGCTTTTCATTCGTAGTCCTTTCAGACAAAAAAATTAGTCGAGACAACATAGCTCTAAGCACTCTTCTAGCTTGCTCTTCCGTCCACCATCATTTAGTAAACAAAGAAAAAAGAACTCAAATAGGAATAATTTTAGAGACTGGTGAAGCACGTGAAGTACATCATCATTGTCTTTTAGTTGGTTATGGAGCAGATGCAATTAACCCTTATCTAGCTTTTAATGTATTAGAGAAATCTTTAAAAGATGATTTGCTCAAAGACGAAGCTCTCAAAACTTCAAAAGATCTTGTGAAAGCTTACAAAAAAGGCGTTGCCAAAGGTATGTTAAAAGTTATGGCAAAAATGGGTATTTCAACTCTTCAATCCTACAAAGGTGCCCAGATATTTGAAGCTGTAGGATTAGCAGACGAAATCATAGAACTTTCTTTTCCGGGAACTCCCAGCAGAGTTCAGGGAATTAATTTTGCGGTCCTCGCAAAAGAAATTGAGAGGCGTCATGAATTAGGTTTTCCAGAAATTGATCAAAATAAGATTGCAACTCTTCCAAATCCTGGAGATTTTCATTGGAGAAATGGTGGAGACAGTCATATGTGGGATCCTAAATCTATTTCGGCTCTACAACTAGCTTCAAAAAATAATGATGAGTCAGCTTATTGGAAGTTTGCCAATCATGCCAACGAACAAACCACAAAAAATAGTACTTTGAGGGGTTTGATGAAATTTAAATATTCTGCTGATCCTCTTCCCTTGGAAGAAGTCGAACCTGAAAAGGAAATAGTCAAAAGATTTGCTACTGGTGCAATGTCTCTTGGCTCTATTTCAACCGAGGCTCATGAGTCTTTGGCATTAGCCATGAATAAACTCGGAGGAAAATCAAATACTGGTGAAGGAGGAGAAGATCCAATTAGATTCAAACCTTTAGATGATGGAGGCTCAAAAAGGTCAGCTATCAAACAGGTTGCGTCAGGAAGGTTTGGAGTAACAATGTGGTACCTGACTAATTCTGATGAACTTCAAATTAAGATAGCCCAAGGAGCTAAACCCGGAGAAGGAGGTGAACTACCTGGAACTAAAGTTGACGATTACATTGCAAAAATAAGACATTCGACCCCGGGTGTTGGTTTGATTAGTCCTCCACCTCATCACGATATTTATTCAATAGAAGATATAGCACAGTTAATTCATGATCTTAAGAATGCTAATCGTAGCTCTAGAATTAGTGTCAAATTGGTCTCGGAAATTGGTGTTGGAACTATAGCAGCAGGAGTAGTAAAAGCCAAAACCGACCATTTAGTGATAGCAGGTCATGACGGCGGTACTGGAGCTTCTCCACTTACATCAATAAAACATGCTGGACTTCCTTGGGAGCTTGGCATTGCTGAAACGCATCAAACTTTGGTAATGAATAATTTAAGATCTAGAGTAGTTCTCCAAACCGACGGTCAACTTAAGACTGGTCGAGACGTTGCAATTGCAGCAATTTTAGGTGCTGAGGAATTTGGTTTTTCCACAGCTCCGCTCGTTACCTTAGGTTGTATTATGATGCGTAAATGTCACTTGAATACTTGTCCAGTGGGTATTGCTACGCAAGATAAAGAGTTGAGAAAAAAATTCCATGGTAGTCCAGAAAACGTAGTTAATTACCTTTTCATGGTTGCTAAAGAACTTAGATTGATTATGGCAAAACTTGGAGTAAAAACCTTAAACGAATTAATAGGTAGAGTGGATTTACTTGAAATGGAAGCTGCTTTGAATCACTGGAAAAGAGATGGACTGGATTTATCAAATATTTTGACTCCAGCGCAAAAAGTTTTTAAAGATACCGAAGTTTTCAATACTCAAAAACAAAATCATAATCTTAAGAAATCTATGGATATGGCTTTAGTTCGAGCTATTAAAAATAATATTAAAACTAAACAAAAAATTAATGTGAACTTAAATATTGGTAATACCAACAGAGTATTTGGCACAATATTATCAAACGAAGTTTCTAAAATTTGGGGTGCCGATGGGTTACCTCAAGATACTATAAAAATAAATCTAGAAGGATCAGCCGGACAAAGTCTTGGAGCTTGGATTACTAAAGGTATCACAATAAATTTAGAAGGCGATGCTAACGATTACGTTGGGAAAGGTCTATCGGGAGGAAAAATAATTATTTATCCCCCAAAAGAGAGTAAATTTGTACCCGAAGAAAACATCTTACTAGGAAACGTTGCGCT
>CABZRA010000014.1 GCA_902527995.1 uncultured SAR86 cluster bacterium | reverse complement strand
ATAAGCCATAATTGATCCCATCCCAATACTTAAAGTAAAGAAAGCCTGTCCCATTGCTGTTATGACAACTCCTGGAGTTATCTTAGAAAAATCGGGATTAAACAAGAAACTCAACGTTTTTAAAAATTCTCCCGTCAGGGAAGAATATACACACAAAACAACGACCAAAAAAAATAAAATTGGCATTAGAATATTTATTGCTTTTCCTATTCCATCAACGACGCCCTTTCCAACTACGTAACAAGTAACGCAAATAAATAATGAATGCCAAAATATCATTAACATAGGAGAATTTTTAAAATTTGAATAGTATTCAACTGAATATTCAGCAGGATTTAATTCTGAGGAAGGTATTGAACTAAAAATATAAGAAGCAGCAATACCAGCAATAACACTATAATAAGAAAGAATTAAAAGCCCGGCCAAAGCGCCCAACCATCCCAAGATAAGCCAGAATTTATTTAAACTATAATCATTAATTATTTTTCTTACAGAGTTGATAGGACTTTTTCTGCCGTGCCTACCTATGTATATTTCGGCTATCATAATTGGGAGTCCTAAAAGCAAAATACACATTAAATAGACTATTACAAAAGCTCCGCCTCCACTCTCTCCAGCTAAATAAGGAAATTTCCAAATATTTCCAAGACCAACCGCAGCTCCAGCTGCGGCTAGAACAAATGTCCAATTTCCCTTCCAGATTTTACTTTGATCCATGTCTTAAACTTATGATTTTTAATATTTAATATTTATACTTAGTTTATGTCAAAAAACAAAATTAAAAATTCAAAACCTGTCATAGTGAACAGACAAGCAAGATTTAATTTTGATCTTACTGAAAATTTTGAGGCAGGAATATCTCTCAACGGATGGGAAGTAAAAGCCATCAGAGCAAGTCAAGCTGATATGAAAGACGGTTATGTTCTGATGAAAAAAGGTGAAGCTTGGTTAATTGGAATGAATATTCAACCGTTAAACGAGGTTACTTACAATGTGGATCCAACAAGAACAAGAAAGTTACTTCTTACTAAATCTGAACTAGCAAAAATTTTTAAATCCACTCAAGAAAAAGGTCTTACATGTATTCCGACAAAGTTATTCTGGAAAGAAAATTTAATTAAAATAAAAATTTCTTTAGGTAAAGGAAAATCAAAATTCGATAAAAGACGTTCCTCAAAAGAAAAAGAATGGAAAAGAGAAAAATCTGAACTGAAAAATCTTTCTTCCAACTTAAAATAAATTGATTAAAATACACCCCATTGGGGGCGAAATGGATTAGACATTTGTTTTTGAACCTATAAGGCATGTCGAGATGATAACAATCTCGTTAATAAAAGTTATAAAACATTTAGTTGGCAATAAAGCAAACTACGCACTAGCTGCATAATTCAGCTAGCTTTTTTAACCCGACACCTATTACGGTATAAAAAAGTCACTTTATAGGTTGCTTGAGAAAGTTATTCTGGAATTTTCTCAAAAAGACTTACAGAATATATTTTATTTATCCTGCTCATCGGAGAAATAAAAAAGAATCTAATAGATGGACCTAAACATGTAGATCTTAAGGGAATGGATGAATGGACGCGGGTTCGATACCCGCCGCCTCCACCAAAATTATTTATGTTTCTTAACGATATATAAATAATTTTTTAAAAAAATATTAGATTCATGTTCCGAAAAATTTTATATTCTGTTTATGAAAAATCCGTTAAGTGAAAATTTTAAATCTACTCTAGGTATTCCTCCATTCGAAGAAATTAAGGAAAGGCATTACTTACCAGCTTTCAAAGCTGCTTTGAAAGAACACAAAAAAGAAATCGATTCTATAATTAATAACAAAGAAAACCCAAATTTTGAAAATACTATCAATGCACTTGAGAATTCAGGATCTTTTTTAGCCAGAGTAAGTAGAGTATTTTTTAACCTTTTATCTGCGCACTCATCGGAAAAATTGCAAGAAATTGCAAACGAAATTACGCCCTTTCTTTCGAAACATAGAGATAGTATCTCTTTAAGCGAACAATTATTTTTTAGAATAAAAAAAGTCTATGAGTCACAAGAAGACCTGAACGAAGAGCAAAAGAGACTAGTAAAAATTACTTATGATAGTTTTCAACTCAATGGATCCAACTTAAGGAAAGCTGACAAATCCAAACTAAAAAAATTAAATCAAAAGCTTTCTTCATTGACTTTAAAATTTGGACAAAATACTCTCAAAGAAACGAATTCATTTAAACTAATTATCAATGAAAAATCAGATTTGATTGGTCTTCCTGATGATTTAATTAATCAAGCTAAATCTCAGGCAAAGAAAGAAAATATAAAAAACTCTTGGTTATTTAAAGCTACTAGAGAAAATTTATATCCATTTTTGACCTTTTCCAAAAATAGGCAACTCAGAGAGGCTATTTATAAAGGTTATGTCAATAAAGGCAAAAATAAAAATTCTAATAATAATGAAAAAATCTTATTAGAAATTACAAAACTAAGAGAGCAAAAAGCAAGGATTCTCGGTTTTGATTCTCATACTGAATTAGCCTTGCAAAACACTATGGCCGAAAATAAAAGAAATGTTTTAGAACTTCTAGACAATGTTTGGGGACCAGCTACAAAAAGAGCTAAGGAAGAAATTGAAGAAATACAGGGTCTTATCCAGCAAGAAGGTAAGAATTTTAAACTGGAACCTTGGGATTGGTGGTTCTACTCTGAAAAAGTAAGAAAAGCTAAATTTAATTATTCGGAAGAGGAGATGCGCCCCTACTTGTCCTTAGAAAACATCAAAAAAGCCGCCTTTACAACTGCAGAAAGACTTTTTGATATTAAATTTAAAAGCTTGAAAAATTTTCCAAAGTATCACGAAGATATTAAAGCTTATAAGGTATTAGATAATAAAAATAATATTATCGGAATTTTTCTCACGGACTATTTCGCAAGACCATCTAAACAGGGAGGAGCTTGGATGACAAGCTACCAAGATCAAAGTAAAAATAACGGCATTAAATTCCCGATTGTTATAAACGTTTGCAACTTTCCGAAACCTTCTAAAAAAGAAAAATCTTTATTGAGCTTCGAACAAGCGATTACTCTTTTTCATGAATTCGGGCATGGTTTACATGGATTGCTGTCTAATGTTACTTACCCTTCGCTCTCAGGAACTTCCGTTCCAAGAGATTACGTTGAATTTCCATCACAGATGTTTGAGAACTGGATAAGGTCTCCGAAAGTGCTTAAAGAATTTGCTATACATCACAAAACTAAAGAAAAAATTCCTGCCGGTCTTTTAAAAAAATATGAAAAATGTCAAAAATTTAATCAAGGATTTGCCACAACTGAGTACCTTGCTGCATCTTACCTAGATCTTGCATGGCATTCCGAAAAGAATAGAAGTGAGAGTATTGATAAGTTTGAAAAAAATCTTTTTAAGACTTTAAATAAACCAAAAGAAATTGATAGTAGATATGGAAGCGCATATTTTAATCATATCTTTTCTGGAGGTTATTCATCGAGCTACTATAGCTACATGTGGTCAGAAGTTTTAGACTCTTCTGCTTTCGAAGTTTTTGAAAAGAAAGGACTATTCCATAAGGCTTCAGGAAAAAAGTTAAAAGAATTTATTTATGCCTCAGGAAACTCAAAGAATCTTATGGATCAATTTATTAAATTTAATGGAAAAAAACCTGATCCAAAAAGACTACTTCAAAAAAGAGGTTTAACTTGAACTTGTTTTTACGGTTGACAAAAGTGTTTTCAATCTTCAAGATTGCCGCCCTATGGCAAATATACAATCTGCAAAGAAGAGAGCTAGACAAACTATTGTAAAGAATGAACTAAAAAGCTCTCAAAGAGCTTCTGTAAGAACTGCTATTAAATCTGTAGAACAAGCAATAGAAGCAAATGATAAAGATAAAGCTGCCAATTTATTCATTAAGACGCAAAAACTAATAGATAAAATGGCTAATAAAAAGGTAATTACTAAAAATAGTGCCTCGAGGCAAAAATCTAGATTAAATAAAAATATAAAATTAATTAGCTAAACTAATAACGGTTCCTACTCTTTTTTCTGAGAGAACATCTAACAAGATATTTTCAGATTTTCCATTTGCAATGTACATCTTGTTACTCGAATTCAAATAATTTTCTGCAGCTAATAATTTTGTTTGCATTCCTCCTCTTCCGTATTCTCCTGCTTTACCAAATTCGATTTCTAAACTATCAATATCGGTAAATTTTATTTCATTCAACAATTTAGCGTTATTGTTTGAAGTAGGATTTTTATCAAAAACTCCTTCTTGATCTGTAAGAATTATAAGCATCTCACTACTTATCAATTTAGCAACATTTCCACTCAATTGGTCATTATCTCCAAATACAATTTCTTCTGTTGAAACAGAATCGTTTTCATTAATTATTGGAACAGCTCCCAAGCTTAAGATATTTTTTATGCTTTCTTTTATATTTTTTGACCTAGTATAATCTTTTAAATCCTCATGACTCAAAAGTACCTGTGCTGCAAATAATCCGTGTTTTTTTAACTCATCCTGATAAGCATTAATAAGTCCTATTTGACCTACAGCAGATAAGGCTTGCAATTTTTCTATCTCTTTTGGTCTATTACTTAAATTCCAAATTTTCATCCCACAGGCAATTGCTCCCGATGAAACAAGTATAACTTCATGGCCTGACTCTTTAATTTTGCTGATCTGATTAGAAACTTTTTTTAAAAACATTAAATCTACAATTTCAGTATCTGAGGTAAGCAAACTTGAACCTATTTTAATTACGATTTTCATTCTGAAGATTTATCTAAACACCATTTTGAAATGTCTTTTACTAATTTTTTAACACCATTCATAGAAACAGATGATATGTTATAAACTGGCACATTTGGGAAGTTAATTTCTATAAATTTCTTCACAATTTTGGATTTTTCAAGATTAAGGTCATTTTTATTCAACACAATCCATCTATCTGTTTTGAATAATTTAGAATCATAAAGTTCAAGCTCTTTTTCTATATTTCTTATGTCATCTATTAATTCATTTTCATCAAAAGAACTAAGGTCAACTAAATGTAATAATAATTTTACTCTAGATAAATGTTTTAAAAACTTAAATCCTAAACCTGCTCCTGAAGATGCTCCAGAAATTAATCCAGGAATATCAGCAATAACGAAAGAAGAAAAATCATTTTTTACAACTCCAAGATTTGGTTTTAAGGTAGTGAACGGATAATCTGCTATTTTGGGTTTAGCAGATGACACAGCAGATATGAATGTAGATTTTCCAACATTAGGCAATCCCAATAAGCCTACATCGGCTAGGACTTTTAATTCCAACTTAATTAATAGTTTTTCTCCTTCAAATCCATTTGTTGTTTTTCTTGGAGCTCGATTAGTGGAAGATTTAAATCTAGCATTTCCAATGCCTCCTTTACCTCCTGAAGCAATTTCAAATAAATCTTTATAGGAAGTTATGTCACAAATAATTTCGCCTGTCTGTTCATTTATTATTTGGGTTCCTATAGGAACTTTTAAAAAAGTATTTGGTGCGTCCTTACCATGTCTATCTCTCCCTTGACCATTTCCTCCACTTTTAGCCTGATATCTAGTTTGTAACTTAAAGTCTTGCAACGTAGTCAAAGATTTTTCCGCCACGAAAATGATACTTCCACCGCGGCCGCCGTCTCCACCATCCGGCCCGCCTTTTGGTATAAATTTCTCTCTTCTGAAACTTAAGCATCCATTACCGCCTTTACCAGCGACAATTTCAATAGATGCTTCATCGATGAAGCTCATTAGTTTACTCCGTCGGGATGATATTAACGAATTGCTTTAGACTCTTTCCCTTTTTAATGAATTTAACTTCGCCGGCACGTTTAGCAAATAGTGTATGGTCTTTCCCGATTCCTACATTTTCTCCGGGATGAAATTTTGTGCCTCTCTGTCTAACAACAATAGATCCCGCAGTTACTTTCTGACCACCATAGGCTTTAATTCCTAAAAACTTAGGATTTGAATCTCTACCGTTTCTGGTGCTTCCCCCAGCTTTTTTATGTGCCATAGTTAAATTTTAATTGAATCAATTTTTACTTTTGTTAATTTTTGTCGATGACCTTGTTTACTTCTGTAATCTTGTCTTCTTCTCATTTTAATAATTACAATTTTTTTATCTTTTTCTTGAGAAACGACAGTACCAACTACTTTTGCGCCATCTAATACTGGCGAACCGACTTGAAGCTTTCCATCAGATTTAATGGCTAATACTTCTTCAAATTCAACCTTATCGCCTTCACCAGCATTTAATTTCTCGACGGAGATTATTTCACCCTCCTCTACTTTGTGCTGTTTTCCGCCTGATTTAATGACTGCGTAATTCATTACTATTTTTAAAAAGGAGTGCATATTATCTAATTAATACAATACTCGCAATCTTTTCAAATGCTGTAAGATATATTTGTGGGTTTAGAATTTGTACAAGAAAACAGCTACGATAAGGAGAAATTATTACTCTGCTCCACCGGCGGTTTATTTGGCAATGAAAATGGAAAGTTACCAAATAATGAAATGTTAATGATCGATAGAATTACAAAAATTAATTCAAATGAGGGTGATTTTGAAAATGGCTATTTAGCTGGAGAGTTAGATATCAATCCAGAATTATGGTTTTTTGGTTGCCATTTCACAGGAGATCCTGTTATGCCCGGATGTTTAGGATTAGACGCAATGTGGCAATTATTGGGCTTTTATTTATTGTGGGACGGAAATCCAGGAATCGGAAGAGCATTGGGAGCGGGCGAAGTAAAATTTTTTGGACAAGTATTACCGAAAGCTAAACTTGTAAGATACGAGATTAGTATCAAAAGAATAAGGAAGCAAAAATTAGTGGTCGGTTTTGCTGACGGAAAAATGTTTGTTGATGATAAAGAAATATACACTGCAAAAAATTTAAGAGTAGGTTTATTCAAAGATCCCTCAAGTTTTTAAAATGGAGAAAAAAAGAGTTGTTATAACTGGGATTGGTGCAGTTTCTCCTATAGGCAAAAATATTAATGAGATAAACGAGTCATTAATCAAAGGGAAGTCTGGAATTTCTTTTAAAGAGGAATATAAAGAGCTTGGAATGCGATCAAATATTGCTGGTTCAATTAATATTCCCTTATCAGAAATGATTGACAGAAAATTGATGAGATTTATGGGTGAAACTGCTGCTTATTCTTTTTTAAGCGCCGAAGAAGCAATTAAAGATGCCAATTTAAAGAAAGAAAGTTTCAACGACAGATTAGGAATAATTGCTGGTTCAGGAGGTGCATCTTCACGCAGTCAAGTAGAAGCGGCTGACATTTCTAGAGAACGAGGAGTAAAACGAATTGGTCCGTATCGAGTTACACAAACAATGGGAAGCACTGTTTCAGCTTGTTTGGCAACTTTTTTAGGAATCAAGGGAATTAATTATTCTATATCTTCCGCTTGTTCTACCAGTGCTCACTGTATCGGAAATGCCTATGAACAGATAATTCTAGGTAATCAAGATATAGTTTTGGCAGGCGGTGGGGAAGACGAGCATTGGACGCAGTCTATGATGTTCGATGCTATGGGTGCATTATCTAGCAGCTTTAATGAGTCTCCCGAGATGGCATCAAGGCCCTTTGACGAAAATAGAGATGGATTTGTAATTGCTGCTGGAGGTGGTATGGTTATCTTAGAAGAGCTTAACCATGCTCTTGAAAGAAATTCAAAAATCTACGGAGAAATAATAGGTTATTCCGCAACTTCCGATGGAGTAGACATGGTTTCTCCTTCTGGCGAAGGTGCAATTAATTGTATGCGAAACGCGTTACAAATGAGCAATCTAGAAACAGTAGATTATTTAAATGCCCATGGAACCTCAACTCCAACTGGTGATCCAACTGAACTATTGGCAATAAAAGAAGTTTTTACAAACCCACCTGTAGTTGGATCGACTAAATCACAGACTGGACACGCCCTTGGAGCTGCTGGTGTGCTTGAATGTATTTACAGCTTGTTAATGCTGAATGGCAGTTATATAGCGGAATCAATAAATATAGACTCTGCAATTTCTGAGTCTGAGGGCATAAAGCTTTCGAAAAGTTATAAAGAAAAAGATGATTTTAATACCTTTATGTCAAATAGTTTTGGTTTTGGAGGGACAAACGCAAGTTTAGTTATTAAGAGATACTCTTAAAAAGGTATTTCGTCATCAAATGCTGGAGGTTCTTGTGACTGCATTTCCTGAGGGGAGTCCTGTTGACTATCCATATTGTTTCTAGATCCAAGCATTTGCATCTCTCTCGCGACAATTTGAGTGGAAAATTTTCTTTCTCCTGAATTTTTATCTTCATAAGAATTAGTTTGTAATTGGCCTTCGACATAAATCGAAGATCCCTTTTTTAAATACTCCCCAACAATTTCTGCTAGCCTTCTAAAAAAAACAACTCTATGCCATTCAGTTTTTTCTATTTTTTCTCCAGATTGTTTATCATTCCAAGAACTTGAAGTGGCAACAGAAATAGTTGCAACAGCATCTCCTCCAGCGGTATATCTAATCTCAGGATCGGCTCCAAGATTACCAAGTAATATAACCTTATTTATACTTGCCATTATTTTCTCAACTTTAATGTCATAATTATTATTGTTTGATTAAATACTAAGTTTAAAGAAGATTCAAATAAATGAAATATATAAATGTAAAGGGAGCAAGACAACATAACTTAAAAAATATTGATATTTCAATTCCCAGAGATAAGTTGACTGTAATTACTGGTCTTTCTGGTTCAGGAAAATCTTCATTAGCTTTCGACACCCTTTATGCCGAGGGACAAAGACGCTATGTTGAATCTTTATCAGCCTATGCGAGACAATTTTTATCTGTTATGGATAAACCAGATGTTGATACTGTCGAAGGTTTGTCTCCCGCGATTTCAATTGAACAAAAGTCTACCTCACATAATCCTAGGTCGACAGTTGGTACTGTAACAGAAATTCATGACTATCTTAGGCTTCTTTTTGCTAGAACCGGAACTCCTAAATGTCCAGATCATGGAATTTCACTTGAAGGCCAAAGTATCGATCAAATTTTAAAAAATGTATTTAAAAGCTTTAAAGATGAAAGGATACTAATTTTAGCTCCTTTAATAAAAGAGCAAAAAGGGGAGCATATTGGGCTTTTTGAAGAATTAAAGGTTAAAGGATATGTGAGATTGAGTATAAATGGAAAAATTTATGACATCCTTGACTTGCCAAAACTTGAAAAAAATAAAAAACATAACATAAGTATTGTTGTTGATAGAACTTCTGCAAAAATTGAAAACAAAACTAGATTAGTACAGTCAATCGAAACTTCTTTGGCCGAAACAAATGGTCTTGTAGATATACTGGCAGCTGAAGATCATAAAAAAAAGACGTCATTTTCTACTCAAATGGCATGTTCTATTTGCGGTTTTAGTATTCCTGAGCTGGAACCAAGGCTGTTTTCTTTCAATAGTCCTACTGGAGCATGCATGTCCTGCGATGGTCTTGGAACTAAAGCTGAAATTGATATTCTAAAAGTGGTTTCGAAACCAGAATTTAGTTTAAATCAAGGCGCTATAAGAGGTTGGGATATCAATCACATGTATAGACATTACCTACTAAGATGTGTGAGCAAACATTTCAATTTTTCCTTAGATGAGCCTTTTGAGGATTTACCTGAAAATATAAAAAAAATTGTATTAGAGGGCAGCGGTATAGAAGACGTGGACTTTAGTTACACTTCAAAAAGAGGAAGAAGAATAGAGATAATAAGGCCGTTTGAAGGAGTTCTGAATAGGATACTTAGAAAGTATCAAGAATCTGATTCGTCTCTCATTAGAGAGGATATGGCAAAATTTATGACTTTAAAACCGTGTTCTTCTTGCAACGGAACTAGATTAAATGAAACAGCTCGTAACGTTTTCATAGATGGTTTTTCTCTGCCCGATATTTCAGAATTAACAATTGAAGAAGCTTATCTATTTTTTAAAAAACTCAAACTCAAAGGTGCAAAAGGTAAAATTGCAGAAAAGATAATTAAAGAGATTGTCGAAAGATTAAATTTTTTGATAGATGTAGGCCTAAATTATCTTAATTTATCTAGAAGCGCAGAATCTTTAAGTGGTGGTGAAGCCCAAAGAATTAGATTAGCAAGTCAGATAGGAGCTGGTTTAGTGGGCGTGACTTACATTTTGGATGAGCCATCTATAGGGCTTCATCAAAGAGATAATTCAAAGCTGTTATCAACTTTAAAAAAATTAAGAGATCTTGGAAACACCGTAGTGGTTGTAGAACATGATCAAGAAACTATAGAAGCAGCAGATCATATAATTGATATTGGTCCAGGTGCAGGAGTCCATGGAGGAGCAGTCTGTTTTTCAGGGCCTTTCAATAAATTAGTAAAAGATGTTGGATCATTAACAGGAGAATATATTTCTGGGAAAAAGAAGATAGAAATAGAAAAAAGTCTCTCAGTTAGTTCAAATGAGTTTATTGAAATCTCGGGCTGTACCGGCAACAATTTAAAGAATGTGGATTTAAAGATTCCTCTTGGTAATCTTATATGTATTACCGGAGTTTCGGGATCTGGAAAATCTACTTTAATTAATCAAACGTTATTTCCAGCCATAAGTAATAGTCTTAATAAATCAAATTTAATTTCGAAGCCATTTAAAAAAATCCAGGGTTTAGAACACATCGATAAGATCATTGATATTAGTCAAAGTCCAATTGGTAGAACTCCAAGGTCAAATCCAGTAACTTATACCGGAATATTTACTCCTATCAGAGAACTATTTGCAGAAACGCAAGATGCTCGTTCTCGAGGATATAAACCAGGGAGATTTAGTTTCAATGTGAAAGGAGGCCGATGCGAAGCTTGTCAAGGTGACGGCATGATTAAAGTGGAAATGCATTTTCTTCCAGATGTTTACGTCAAGTGTGATGTTTGTAATGGGGCTAGATACAATGAAGAAACGTTGAGTATAAAATATAAAGGGAAAAATATTTCCGAAGTCTTGAATCTAACAGTAGAACAAGCACTCAAGTTTTTTGATGCGGTTCCTTTAATTAAAAGAAAATTAAAAACCTTGAACGATGTTGGTTTGGGATATGTAAGACTTGGTCAATCAGCTACCACTCTATCAGGAGGTGAAGCTCAAAGAGTAAAACTAGCTAAAGAACTTTCTAAAGTTGCAACGGGCAAAACAATGTATTTGCTTGACGAACCGACTACGGGGCTACATTTTCACGACGTATCTCTTTTACTGAAAGTTTTAGATAAATTAAAGTCTCAAGGTAACACTATAGTTGTGATAGAGCACAATTTAGATATTATTAAAAATTCAGATTGGATAATTGATATTGGTCCTGAAGGAGGGAAAAAAGGTGGAAATATAGTTGCGCAGGGGACTAAAGAGGATTTAAAAAAATCTAAAAAATCCCATACCGGAAGATTTTTGTAAGCTTTGTAAATTAAGAACTTTCTTCTGTTATCTGGTCTGATTTTTTGTCAACTAATTCAACATAAGCCATTGGCGCAGAATCGCCAACTCTAGGAGTCATTTTAATAATTCTCAAGTAGCCTCCAGGACGTTCTTTGTATCTGGGTCCTATGTCTGAAAAAAGTTTTCCTACAGCATCTTTATTCCTAATTTTTGAAAACGCCAAGCGTCTATTAGATACAGAATCATTCTTTGCCAATGTTATCAGTGGCTCAACAAAACCTCTGAGTTCTTTGGCTTTAGGCAGTGTAGTTTTGATTGCTTCATGCTCAATTAATGAAATAGAAAGATTTTTGAACAACGCGTTTCTGTTTGCGCTGTTTCTACCAAATTTTCTTCCTGTCTTAAGATGTCTCATCAATTTTCAATATTTGATGGAGGCCAATTATCAAGTTCTAAGCCAAGGGCCAAGCCTCTAGCAGCTAGGACGTCTTTGATTTCATTAAGTGATTTTCTTCCAAGATTAGGAGTCTTAAGTAAATCTGATTCTTTTCTAGAAACAAGATCTCCAATATAGTGTATTTTCTCTACCTTAAGACAATTTGCTGACCTTACTGTTAGCTCAAGCTCGTCGACAGGTCTCAACATAATGGGATCTACAGGAGGAGTTTCATCTTCTTCCTCTTCTTCAGTCTCAAATCCTAGCTCGGCAAAAGCCATTAGTTGTCTTTGTAAGATTGTTGCAGCTAGCCTCAAAATTTCTTCAGGATCAATTGTTCCATTTGTTTGAACATCTAAAGTTAATTTATCGAGGTCTGTTCTATTCTCCACTCTAGTATTATCAACTTCATAAGAAACTCTTTTAATTGGAGAATATGAAGCATCAAGTTTAAGCAAACCTATTTCTTTGTTTTCTCCAGTTGAAGTCGCAGAATTATCTACTGGCACATAGCCCCTACCTTTTTTGATTTTAACAGTCATATTTATTTTTCCATTGTCAGCAAGAGTAGCAATTTTATGATCTGGGTTGACAACTTCTACGCCAGCTGGCAAATCAAAATCTCCGGCAGTTAAATCTCCAGCACCTGATTTTTCCACGCCCATTTCTGCCTCGTCTTGATCAAGTAACTTTACGCTCATTCCCTTTAAATTTAATAGAATATTAATTACGTCTTCTTTTACTCCGTCTATAGTTGAGTAATCATGTAATACTCCATCTATCTTTGCTTCGATAATTGCCGCGCCCGGTGTTGAAGAAAGAATAATTCTACGAAGAGCATTACCTAAAGTGTGGCCGAAACCTCTTTCTAGTGGCTCAAGAATAATCTTGGAGTGGTTTACGTCAATCTCTTCTACAAGAATTTCTTTAGGAGTAAGAAAATCTTTTATAGCATCAAAGTTATCAGTCATAATTTACCTCAGTTTTTATTGTTATCTTGAATAAAGTTCAACAATGTAATTTTCATTAATTTCATTGCTAAGTAGTTCTCTAGTAGGAATAGAATCTAAAGTTCCAGAATAATCTTTATGATTAACTGAAATCCAATCGCAGCTCTCTCTTCCTGCAAAAAGTTCAATAGCTTGATTTACTCTTTTTTGGCTTTTTCCCTTTTCGCTTATTGAAACCTTGTCTCCCTCATTTACATTATAAGAAGGGATGTTTACAGTCGCTTCATTAACCTTAACAGCTTTATGCGCAACTAATTGTCTAGCTTCTGACCTGGTTGTAGCAAATCCCATTCGATATACTAAATTATCCAATCTAGATTCAAGGAAGACTAGTAGATTTGTCCCCGTTTCCCCTTTTTGTCTTGCAGCAAGCTTATAATAGTTTCTAAACTGTCTTTCTAAAACTCCATATATTCTTTTAACTTTTTGCTTTTCTCTTAATTGAATTCCAAAATCAGAAAGTCTACCTCTTCTTGCTCCATGAGCACCTGGAGGATTTTCTGATCTTATTTTTGAATCATAGGATCTATATCCACTTTTTAAAAATAGGTCGGTGCCCTCTCTTCTAGATAATTTGTTTCTTGGTCCTGTATATCTAGCCATCTTTTATACTCTCCTTTTTTTTGGGGGTCGACATCCGTTGTGAGGAATTGGAGTTACGTCTGAAATTTTTGTAATTTTTAATCCACATCCATTTAGAGCTCTAACCGCAGATTCTCTTCCCGAGCCAGGTCCAGAGACCTCGACTTCTATAGTAGTCATTCCTAAAGCCAAAGCGGCCTGACCAGCTTTATCAGCAGCTATCTGTGCAGCAAATGGAGTGCTTTTTCTAGAGCCTTTAAACCCATTTGCTCCCGAGCTTGACCAAGCAACAGTATTGCCCTGTTTGTCAGTAATATTGATAATTGTATTGTTAAATGTTGCTAAAATATGAGCAACACCTTCGTTTGAAACCATTTTAGATTTTTTTGTTTTAGAATTTTTATTCACCATAATTAAATTTATCTTCTTATTGGCTTCCTAGGGCCTTTTCTTGTTCTTGCATTAGTCTTTGTTCTTTGGCCTCTCACAGGAAGTCTCTTTCTATGTCTAATGCCCCTATTTGTACCGAGATCCATGAGTCTTTTTATATTAGTGCTTATTTCTCTTCTTAAATCTCCTTCAACTAAGTAATCTGAGACCGTTTTTCTCAATTTTTCAATTTCTGTTTCGTCTAAAGCTTCTATCTTAGTATCGTGTTTAATACCGCTAGAAGCACATATTTCCAGAGCCGTGGTTCTTCCAATACCATATATATGAGTCAGAGAAATCCAAGCTTGTTTTCTATCCGGGATGTTTATACCTGCTACCCTAGCCATTATCCTTGTCTCTGCTTGTGTTTAGGGTCAGTAGGACAAATTACATAATTCACCCCTCTTCGTTTAATAAGCTTGCAATCTTTGCAAATCTTTTTTACTGATGCTCTTACTTTCATAATTATTATCTTCTATACCCTTTCAGGTTTGCCTTTTTCATTAGTGATTGATACTGGCTTGATAAAAGGTGTGATTGTACCTGAGCCATGAAGTCCATTACTACCACTACTGCAATTAAAAGAGAAGTACCTCCCAAATAGAATGGCGCATTAGCTGAAACAATAAGGAACTGAGGCGCTAAACAAATAACAATCATGTATAGTGAACCCCAAATTGTTAGTCTAGACATCACATTATCTATGTAATCCACAGTATGATCTCCAGGCCTTATACCAGGAAGAAATCCGCCTGACCTTTTTAAATTATCAGATATGTCTTTTGCAGGAAATTGAATAGCGGTGTAAAAGAAACAAAAGTATGCAATTAATACTGCGAAAACTATGACGTAAAGTGGTTGGCCTGGACTCAAGGCTAAAGATACCTCTTGTAGCCATTCAAAACCGTCACTTTGACCAAACCATGAGCTCATAGAGGCAGGAAATAAAACTAAACTACTAGCAAATATTGCAGGAATTACTCCCGCCATGTTTACCTTAAGTGGTAAATGCGAAGCTTGACCCATACTCATTTGATTAGGTGATCTTCTAGCATAATTTACAGTTATTCTTCTTTGCGCTCTCTCAATCCAAACAATAAAAGCGATTGCCAATATTGCAAAAATTGCAATGAGAAGAAGTAAAACTAAACTAATTTCTCCTTGACGAGATGCTTCAAATGATTGGCCTACTGCACTCGGTAATCCCGAAACAATACTTGCGAATATAATTAATGAAATCCCATTTCCTATTCCCCTTTCATTCACTTGTTCTCCTAACCAAACGAGAAACATTGTGCCTGTTACGAAAGATATCACTGCAGTGACAACAAATCCTAATCCTGGATTTACTGCCATTCCTTGTGATGATAGAGCTATTGCAAATCCAGTGGATTGGAATATGGCTAGCACGAGAGTACCTAGTCTTACATAAGCGGTTCTTTTTCTTCTGCCAGTTTCCCCCTCTTGTCTAAATAATTTCTTTAAACTAGGTGTCGTAGCCTCTAAAAGATTCATTACAATTGCTGCG
>CABZRA010000013.1 GCA_902527995.1 uncultured SAR86 cluster bacterium | reverse complement strand
ACAAGCATCGTAGCTTTAGCTATTGGCTCTTTTACCTCATCTATATGGTTGGGATCTGGATATTTGCTTGGATTTTCAATTTCTAAAATATTATTTGAAACGTCTATAATTTGATAAGCAACTGTTGGTGCAGTGGCTAACAACTGAATGCCATGCTCTACTTTTAAACGCTCTATTACAATTTCCATATGTAGAGTTCCTAAAAAACCGCATCTAAACCCTGAACCAAGAGCCGAAGATTGCTCAGGTTGATAACTCAAAGCAGCGTCATTCAAAGAGAGTCTTTCAAGAGATTCTCTAAACAATTCAAAGTCTGAAGAATCAAGTGGATACAAAGCTGCAAACACTTGAGGTTTTACTGGTTTAAAACCTGGCAAAGAGGCGCTATGATTTTGGTGAGTTAAAGTATCTCCAACAGGAGCGCCTCTGATATCTCTTACGCCAGCGCAAATAAAACCTACCTCACCTACGCTTAATTCCCCTTTTTCTTGTCGTTTAGGTGAAAAAAATCCTAATTTTTCTGCAAGATGAACATTTCCAGAAGAATTAAGTTTTATTTTTTCCCCTTGAATAATTTTTCCATTCATTACTTTAACTAAAGACACTACTCCTAAATACTGATCAAACCATGAATCAATTATCAAAGCCTCCAATGGAGAGTTTAAAGTTCCATTTGGAGAAGGAATCTCTTTAACAATGATTTCTAGTAACTCTTTTACTCCATCTCCATTCTTTGCACTAATAGATGGTGCATTACTTGCATCAATACCAATTATTTCTTCAATTTCACGCTTTACTCTCTCAGGATCTGCTTGTGGCAAATCAATTTTGTTTAAAACAGGTAAGATAGTTAATCCTTGTTCTATTGCGTTATAACAAGTCGATAGCGTTTGGGCTTCAACTCCTTGGGATGCGTCTATTAGTAATATAGCTCCATCACAAGCTGCTAAAGATCGAGAAACCTCGTAGGCAAAATCAACATGGCCTGGAGTATCTATTAAATTCAGACTAAATTCAGTTTCATCTTTGATAAATTTTAACGCCACAGATTGAGCTTTGACCGTAATACCTCGTTCTCTTTCAATTTCGAGAGAATCCAAAACTTGACTTTGCATCTCCCTATTAGTCAACCCTCCGCAATGCTCAATAATTCTGTCGGCAAGAGTAGACTTGCCATGATCAATGTGTGCAATGATAGAAAAGTTTCTTGTATTTGCTAGAGAAGTATCCTTCATTAAAGGATTATCGCTTATTTTTTCAGTTTTATTGTAATAAAAGAACCATTTCCATTTCTTACAATTCTTATAGCTAAATTATCGCCAGAATTAAATTCGGAAAGAATAGACTCGTAATCTTCTAGATTAGAAACCTCTTGGAAAGCCATGTTAGTAATTACATCTCCTACTTGGATACCGGCTTCCTTAGCAGGCCCATCTAGGACTTCCTCAACGTAAACGCCTGCTTCCACTTGAATTTGTTTAATTCTTTCATTAGGTAGATTTTCTACTGAAATCAATTTGAGTCCCAACAAATCATCATTTTTATCTTGAGAAGCAGGTATGACTTTTTCTTTTTTAATTTCTTCTAACATACCTACCTTTACCCTAATTCTCTTCTCTATACCCGATCTAAAAATTAAAGCGTCAACGGCAGTGTCTGGTTTGATTCTTCCTACTATCAGCGGAAGATCTCCTGAATAAATTATATTTTGTTTGTTGAAACTTAAAATAACATCTCCGTTCTTTAGCCCTGCTTTTTCTGCCGGACTTCCCTTTAGTACGTTACCTATCAAAGCTCCGCGCGGATTACCTAATTTAAAAGAATCTGCAAGATCTTTGGTAACTTCTTGGACACTAACTCCCAGCCAGCCTCTAGACACAATTCCATCGTTTTTTAATTGTTCAACTATTTCTGAAGCATAATTAATTGGAATTGTAAAAGAAATTCCCATATAGCCTCCTCCACTGGAATAAATCATGGCATTAATGCCAATAACTTCTCCTTTAAGATTAAATAAAGGTCCGCCAGAATTTCCTGGATTTATAGCAACATCAGATTGAATGAATGGAATATAAGAAGTTCCTTGATCAGGAATGCTCCTCGACTTTGCACTTACAATTCCTGCAGTCACTGAGAAATTTAATCTGTAAGGAGATCCAATGGCCACAACCCAATCACCAACCCTTATTTCATCTGAGTTTCCTAGTTCCAAGTAAGGTAGATCTTCTCTTGTGTTTACTTTTAGCAAAGCTACATCTGATTTTTCATCGCTACCTATCAAAGTGGCTTTAAATTCTCGTCTATCATTTAAACTTATTACGATTTCAGAGGCTTCAGCAACGACATGATGATTAGTTAAAATATAGCCATCTCCAGAAATAATAAATCCAGATCCTCCAGAGCTTATTTTTCTCTCCCTCTGTTGTTTAGGCTCTTCAAATGGAAAATTAAAAAAATCATCAAACGGAAAGCCTCTAGGAGATCCTGGAAAAGGACTATGTCTAGATTGAGATTTGACTGTTTTTATAACGCTTACGTTAACAACCGCGGAAGAAGTATCTTCAACCAATTCAGCGATATTTGGTAAAAAATTGTCTTTTGTATTGCCTGCACTAAAAAAACTTATAGAAAAAAATAATAAAAAATAAAATGCTCTTGTCATTATTATTTATTTTCTAGGAGAGTATTGGAGATTTTTATAAGTCGTTGGTTAGGAAGGGTTTCACTTGAGAGGTTTAAGATTAAAGGAGTTGAACCAGACCTCGTATGCACAGTTATTCCATTATTAAGCGTTCCCAGCCACTCATTTTCAGGGATATTATTAAAGAAAACCTTTAATCTAAGTGATTTATCTTCTCCTGGTACAAAGTAGTTTGCTTCCATACTTGAGGAGGAAGTAATTCTATAATCCTTTAAATTACCATTAAAATTTGAACCCAAATCCACGAGTAATGCTTCATTATTTAAAGGCAGAATATTTTTGTTTGTGGAAGTTATATTTAGTGTGGGAGGAGAAAGATTAAGGAGTGGGAGAGATAAAATAAAGAAAAAACCAATTAAATAGCAACATACTTTCATATAAGTCACTGAAAAGAAGTCAAAGTTTGGCCAGATTTTTGTTTTTTTTGAATTTGTGGGAGAGATATTGTTAATTTGGGACATTATTTTTTGCGAGAGGTCTAGATTATGATCTAGTAATTCACCATGCATGGCAGCCTTATGTTTATTCATCCTCAACCAAAGATTCCTAAAATTTGAATTTGCATGAATCTCGTCAACCAGCCTCTTCGTTTCGAAAGGAGTTATTTCTCCGTCCATCAATAAAGACAGTTTTTGCTCTAAAGTTTTGCTCATATTGAATTAATCTCCAAATTAGACATGTTGTACTTAGAAAAAGTTTTATCTAAAATTTCACGCCCTTTGTGAATACGGGATCTAACTGTTCCTATAGGACAATTTTGAACCTTTGCAATTTCTTCATAACTTAATCCATCGAACTCTCTTAAACTTAAAGTTGTTCTGATATCGTCAGGGAGGCTTTGTATTGCTTCCATCATCTTGGAACGCAACTCTTCTGCTTCCAGTATATTTTCTGGATTTTCAGTCGTTACAGCCGACTCTGAAAGCTTTAACTCCATGATTTCGTCATCATAAACTTCTGAACTTCTGGCTTTAGATGACAAGAAATTCTTAGCTGTATTAATTGCTATTCTGTATATCCATGTATAGAAAGAACTATCGCCACGAAATTTTTCTATGTTTTTAAAAGCTTTGACAAAAGCCTCTTGAGCTATATCTTGGGCTAGCTCATAATCTTTTAAGAACTTGAAAACAGAGTAAACTAACCTGTCTTGATATTGCAAAACAAGTACTTCGTAGGCCTTTTTGTCGCCCTTTTTGACCAAGTTTATAAGGCTTTTTTCTGAGTTCATCTCTGTCCTTTTTCATTTGACATGTGCATTGTGCATAAGTTCGTCTAAATTTCACTAAAAAAATTAATTATTTTTGAAATTAATCTTTGTAAATCTAAATTTTCACAACTCTTTCCGTATAAAATTACATCGGCTAAATCATTATCCTCCCATGACATTAACTCAAGGTAAGATTCCAATTCTGCCTGTTCGAGGGATTCTAACTCTATTTTGGCAAATGGCTCTAAAACCAAATCTAATTCATTCAAACCTCGACGACTTCGAAATTTAGCTTCTTCAAGAATACTGTTCATAGGTTAATTTTACTATTATTGATAAAATATAAGAGTATGGACATATCTTCAAGTCACAAGATCATAAGAATTCAAGGTAAAGACTCCCTAGAATTTCTTCAAGGACAACTTTCAAACGACTTAAAATTAATAAAAGAGGGAGATTTACAAAAAAACGTTATTTGTAACTTAAAAGGAAGAATTATCGCTCTGTTCTGGGTAAACAAAATTGATGATGAGAATTTTCATTTATTAGTGGATAGTTCTATTGCAGAAAAAGCCCTTGAAACTCTTGAAAAATTCAAAGTTTTCTATAAATCGGAGATGATATTGCTTGAAGACAAGCCTAAAAACTTCAATATTTTAAGAACAGAAGATTGGAGAGCTAATTGTATTAGAGACGGTTTATGCGAAATTACTAGCTTCACAACAGAAACTTTTACACCTCATGATTTAGGGTATCAAAATCTAGAAATTATAAATTTCGATAAAGGTTGTTTTACAGGACAAGAGGTGATTGCAAGGATGCATTACAGAGCAAAATTGAAATCTGGTTTATATGTTATTTCTTCGACTTCAATTGAAAGTATCAATGAAGGCGATGACATTTACGATAAGAATCAGAAAGTCTTAGGTAAAGTAGCTTCAAAAATTGGTCAATTAGGACTTATATTTATAAAAAATATTGGAAAGTTAGAAGATATTTACGACGAAAAGGGAAATAAATTTGGTCTTGATAATTTTAAATTAGTCTAGTGACCAATTTATTGAATCTTTGCCGACTGAATTTAGATAAGAATTACATTTACTAAATGGTTTTGAGCCAAAAAAGCTTATATTTGCCGAGAATGGTGACGGATGAGAAGAAGTAATAACTAGATTATTTTTTTGATCTATTAAATTCTCTTTATTTTTTGCAAAATTTCCCCACAAAATAAAAACAATATTCTTTTGATTGCTCAAGGAAGCTATTATCAAATCAGTAACTTTCTGCCATCCAATGTCTTTGTGAGAACCAGGCTTATGTGCCTCTACAGTAAGTATAGAATTTAAAAATAACACGCCTTGTTTTGCAATTTCCTCAAAATTGCCATCGCAATTTATATTTTTTTTTAAATCATTCCTCATTTCTATAAAGATATTTTTTAAAGATGGAGGTAAGGGTTGATTTCGAGACACTGAAAAAGCCAAGCCATTAGCTTGATTAAAATTATGATAAGGATCTTGACCAATAATGACTACCTTTACTCTTTCTGGGATTACCAACTCCAAAGATTTAAAAATATTTTCAGTTGAAGGGAATATAGTTTTTCCCTCTTTAATTTCTTTTTCTAATTTGCCCTGAATCGATAGCAAGCACTCTTCAAGTAAGTCATGATTAAGAAAATTCTGCCATTCTTCTGGGAGACGATTCATAGAAATATAATGCTATCAAACTCATTTTTTTTATCCACAGAAACTGTGGATAACTCTTTGGATAAAAACACATATTTCTTCTAAGCGCTTTATATAAAAAGGTTTTTTATAAATTGATCAAAATTTGATCAATCAAAAAAAGTCAATAAAATCAATAGTTTAAACAAAGTATAGTAAATTGTTCAAAAAAAGTGCAGTAAAAGAAAATTTTTATCTAGAAGGATTAAATTTTATATTCTTTGTGTGTAACTTTTTAATATTTTTCTTCGGACTAATCTAAAAGAAATTTTTTTAATCAAAAAATATTCTAAAAAAATAATAAAAAATGTTGATTTTTTTTATTTATTTATTTTTTCTTTGAAAAAGCTTTGGATTTTATTGAGAGCTATTTTAAATGAAATCCGCCATCTAAGATTAATGTTTCCCCTGTTGTTGCAATAGCGTCCTCAATAAAAAACCACACTCCTTTAGCAACTTTTTCTGGATTACAAACCATGCTTAATGGAGTAGTCGATTCAATGAAGCTTTTTGTTGCTTCATAAGCTTCGTCACCCAATCCTGTTTTTAACCACTCGCCTTCAATAAAACCTGGACAGATTGCGTTAATACGAATTGGACCAAGAGCCTTTGCCAATGATTTTGTCATCATCACTAGTGCGCCTTTTGAGGCAACATAAGCAATGGAACTACCTACTCCTATTACTCCTGCAATAGAAGCAATGTTTACAACCGAGGCAATTGGGCTTTGTCTTAAAAATTCTTCCGCTTCTTTTATCATCATATATGGTCCAACTGTATTTGTTTTATAAATCTCAACAAAATCTTCAGTTTTTAGTCCTGCAAGATTTTCATGGGCATTGAATACAGTTTTTCCAGCATTGTTGATCAAAACATCTAATCTTTTCCATTTATCAATGGTTTTTTGCACGGTTTCTTTACATTTTGACTCATCAGAAACATCAGCAATTAAGACTAAAGTTTCTGCGCCAAGATCATTACATTCTTTCGCAACTTTTTCTGCTTCTTCCAATGAGCTTGAACAAGTCAAAGTCAAATTCCATCCTTTTTCAGCAAGTAATATAGCAACGGCTCTTCCAACGCCTCTGCTTGCACCTGTTACAACGGCTACTGACTTAGTCATTTTTAATAATCCTTACATTAATAACGCCTTCTAGGTTAGATAAACCCTCTTCAACGGATTTCGAAGGCTCAACATCAGTATCAATAACATTGTAGGCTATTTCGCCTTTACTTTTATTTACCATATTCAAAATATTTAAGTCATTTTCTGCCAAAATGGTTGTTATTTGACCGATCATACCAGCGATATTATTATTCGATAAAGTAATTCTAAATTTTGATTTTCTAGGCTCGACCAACTCGGGAAAATTTACAGAATTAATTATATTTCCATTTTCCAAAAAATCTTTAAGTTGCTGTGCAGCCATGACAGAGCAATTTTCTTCAGCTTGTCTAGTACTTGCGCCTATGTGAGGCAAAATGATGACATCTCCTTTTGTTTTGGCCCTTTCTATCAAATCAAGATCGGCAAAATCGGTAACATATCCACCTAATTTTCCAGAATTTAGTGCATCAATTACAGCTTTTGAGTCCACTATTTCGTCTCTAGCAAAATTAATTAACTTTAAACCTTGCTTTGCATTATTTAACAAATCTTCATTCACTAAGTTTTTTGTTTCGTCTAAAGCAGGAATATGCAAGGTTAAATAATCAGCCTCAGCAAATACAGACTCTAAATTATCACGTCGAGAAACCATATTAGGAAGTTTCCAAGCAGCTTCAACAGAAATTGCTGGATCATATCCTATTACATCCATTCCTAACATAACTCCCATATCAGCTACCTTTGCGCCGATAGCTCCCATTCCAATTACTCCTAAAACTCCGTCCTTGAGTTCTCTTCCTTTGAAATGTTTCTTTCCCTGCTCAATATGTCCCTTCAAGTCGTCAGAATCTATACCTTCAATATCGTTCACGTAGTTTGCTCCACTATAAATTCCCCTAGACGACAATAATAAGCCAGCCAAGACTATTTCTTTTACTGCATTAGCATTTGCTCCAGGAGTGTTAAAAACCACTATTCCATTTTTCGAACATAAGTCTACAGGTACGTTATTTACTCCCGCTCCTGCCCTTGCTATAGCCTTGATTGAACTTTCGATGTCTTGATCAGTCAATTTAAAACTTCTTAGTATCATTGCGTCGGGTGAATCTTCGCTGTCAGAGACTGAAAATTTTGATTCTTTTAACAATGAAATTCCCGTTTCGGCTATTGCATTATAAGTTTTTACTTTAAAATTCATTTTATATAACTCAAAAAGGACCAATTCTATAACGCATCTACAATGTCGCCAAAACATTTTTTAAATTACGAAGGTTTTTCAAAGGAATCACTTACTTCTATTATTAATAGAGGGCTTGAATTGAAATCCTTAAAACAGTTGCCAAAATCTCTTGAAAATAAATCACTTGGATTAATTTTTGAAAAACCATCAACAAGAACTAGAGTTTCGTTTGAAATTGGAATTCAAAAATTAGGCGGAAATTCAATTTTTTTGTCCAGTTCTGACTTACAAATGTCGAGAGGCGAGCCTATTTCTGACACCGCGAAAGTTCTATCCTCTATGTTAGATGCTGTAGTTATAAGGACTGCTAATCATGAATTGTTAGAAATTTTTAGCCAGAATTCATCTATTCCCGTTATAAATGGTTTAAGTAATCTCTATCACCCTTGCCAAATTCTCGCTGATTTGATGACCTTTAAGGAATTTAACGGAAATTTAAATATCTCTAAGGTTGCGTGGATAGGAGACAGCAATAACGTGTGTAACTCTTACATAGAAGCCGCTAAATTGTTCGATTTTAATTTAAGCATTTATTGTCCCAATGGTTACGAACCTAACTCGGAAGTAATGAGATCTCAAAATAATAATGTTGTTCTGTCTAAAACTAGGGAAAGCGCCCTTAGAGAAGCAAAAGTTGTCACTACAGATGTTTGGACTTCAATGCACTCAGAAAACCAAACTCAAGAGAAATCTAATAAATTTGAAGGGTATACTGTTGATCCAGGCTGTATGGAACTAGCTCATAAAGAAGCAATTTTTCTTCACTGCCTCCCTGCTCATAGAGGGGAAGAAGTCTCGATAGATATGTTAGAACACAATTCAAGTAAAGTTTGGTATCAAGCCGAAAATAGACTTCATGTGCAACAAGCTCTTTTAGAGAACTTGCTATTAGACTAGAGAATTGAGCCTACTTAAATATCTCTTATATTTAACTTCGTAAGATTTTTTTGATTTAAATAATTTATCTGCCTTCCAAATATCTGCTAATTCGGATAGTTTCACGTGATCCGAACCTATTCCAGCCAAATACGCAGCTCCTAATGAAGTACTTTCAATATTACTCGGCTTAAAAATCTCTATTGATAAAACGTCAGATAAAATTTGACCAAATAAATCATTATTTGCCATTCCACCGTCAATTTTAATTGATTTAATTCCAGCTCCATCGTTTTTAAAAGCCTCAAGGAGATCTCTTGTCTGAAAAGCAATAGCTTCCAAGGAGGCTAAAATAATGTCTTCTCTTGAAGTTTCAAGTGAAAGTCCGTGAATTGCTGCTTTTAGTTCGGGTCTCCAATGAGGTGCGCCAAGACCAGTGAAAGAGGGAATTATTGAAACTTCGCTATCATTATTCGCTAGCTTAGCTAATTTTTCTGATTCAGGTGCGGAGGTAATAAATTGCATTTTATCTCTTAACCACTGAATAAGAGATCCAGCTACGAAGATGCTTCCCTCAAGAGCATAAGTTACATCATTGTTAAGTTTATATCCTATGGTTGTTAATAATTTATTGTCTGATCTTAAAATTTCTTTTCCTGTATTAAGAATCAAGAAACAGCCAGTGCCGTAAGTGCTTTTAACTTGTCCAGTTTCAAAACATGCTTGACCAAATAAAGCTGCTTGCTGGTCTCCTGCCATACCTGAAATTTTTATTTCGCCCCCGAATAAATTTGTGGTTCCAAAATTATCTGCATTTTTTTTTATCTCGGGCAATTTTATCCCCTGTAAATCAAAAATTTTTATTAAATCTTGATCCCAGTCAAGAGTAGATAAATTGAATAAAGAGGTTCTTGCTGCATTCGTTATATCCGTTGCATATACTTTCCCTTGAGTTAGTTTCCATAATAAATAGCAATCGATCGTTCCAAACAAAGTTGTTTTCCTGAGAAATTGAGTTTTTGATCTATTTTTCAACCACGTTAATTTAGAAGCAGAAAAATAAGGGTCTAGCAAAAGTCCTGTTTTCTCCTTGATTTCGGATTCTAAGCCCATTTTTTTTAACGAATCACAAAACTCACTTGTTCTTCTATCTTGCCATACAATTGCTTTGCAAATAGGTTTGCCAGTTTTACTATTCCAACCCAATATTGTCTCACGCTGGTTAGTAATGCCTATAGAAATTATTTGACTAGGTTTAAGATCATGTTTCTTTAAAAGTTTCTTTAATGTTTTATAGGTCTTATCCCATATTTCTTCTGCATCATGTTCAACATATCCAGGTTTTGGATAGAATTGATTTATTTCTGTCTGTGCTTGGTCAACATATTTGAACTTTGCATCATATAGTACTGTTCGAGTACTCGTTGTACCCTGATCAATAGATAGTAAGAATTTTTTCATTAATTGCATTTATATATAGTTATCCACACTTAATCCACTCAAATTTCATAAATTATTCTATTGCTTTTTTCTAAAAAACACCGTATCTTGTATAATTAAGTTTTTACACCACAATATATTGAGTTACTGGCTTAGTGACAAGATGAAAAAATATGGATGTTACAGAGACAAAAACAGAACAAAAACCTTTAGATACGGACCAAGAACCAACTTCTTCATCAATAGAACCTGGAATTTTAAGGGTCATTAAGAGAAATGGATCAGTCGTAAATTTTGACAAATCTAAAATAGAAGTAGCCATAACAAAGGCTTTTTTAGCGGTTCACACCAGTGCTGCAGCCGCTTCCTCGAGCGTTCAACAAAAAGTAAATAAGCTTTCGGAAAATGTCCATAAAACTTTTTCATCTAGGATGCCATCAGGAGGCACAATTCATATAGAGGAAATTCAAGACCAAGTTGAATTAGCATTAATGAGGTCCGAAGAACTAAAAGTGGCGAGGGCTTATGTCCTATATAGAGCTGAAAGAACAAAGATAAGACAAGAGGAAGCAAGTGCAATTCAAGAAGCTGCCTATTTAAGCCCTTCTGAGAGAACTGAAGCCATTGCAAAAGAAGCTTGTGAAGGACTTAGCGGCACTAATCCGGAAACGATAATAAGTGAAGCAAATAAAAATCTGTATGAAGGTGCTTCTGAAGAAGAAATTAAAGAAGCGCTTATACTTTCATCAAGATCTCTTGTAGAAGCTGAGCCTAACTATACCTATGCTACATCCAGAATTTTACTAGATGGCTTGAGGACAGAGGCTTTATCATTTCTAGAAATAGCTCCAAATGCAACGCACACAGAAATGAAGAAACTGTATCCAAAAATTTTAGACGTCTACATCAAAAAAGCTATAGATCTAGAACTAGTTAACCCCGAACTTGGAAAGATGGATCTCAAAAAATTAGGTGAAAACTTGCACCCCGATAGAGATCTAATGTTTTCCTACCTAGGACTTCAGACTCTTTATGATAGATATTTCATCCACAAAGATGAAGTTAGATTCGAGCTTCCTCAAATATTTTTTATGAGAGTTGCCATGGGCTTAGCAATTGAGGAAAAAAACAGAGAAGACAGGGCAATAGAATTCTATAACTTACTTTCATCATTTGATTACATGAGTTCGACCCCTACTCTTTTCAATTCTGGAACAATTCATTCTCAGTTGTCCTCTTGCTATTTGACTACGGTGCCTGATGACCTCAAAGGAATTTACGATGCCTTGGGAGATAATGCAATGTTGTCAAAATGGGCTGGAGGATTAGGTAATGACTGGACGCCAGTTAGAGGAATGGGCGCTCACATAAAAGGAACAAACGGAAAATCTCAAGGTGTAGTTCCTTTCCTTAAAGTAGTAAATGACACAGCTGTAGCAGTCAATCAAGGAGGTAAAAGAAAAGGAGCAGTATGTTCTTACTTAGAAACATGGCATCTTGACATAGAAGAATTCGTTGAACTAAGAAAAAATACAGGAGACGACCGAAGAAGAACGCATGATATGAATACCGCGAACTGGATACCAGATTTATTCATGCAAAGAGTAATGAATGGTGAAAAATGGACATTATTTACTCCGAATGAAACTCCAGATCTGCACGATTTAACTGGATCGGCTTTTAAAGCAAGATATGAAGAATACGAAAAAGACGCAAAAGAAGGAAAAATTCAAGTGTCTAAAGAAGTTGAAGCAGAAGAACTTTGGAGAAAAATTATCTCCATGCTATTTGAAACAGGCCATCCATGGATTACTTTTAAAGACGCTTGTAACTTAAGATCCCCGCAACAACACGTTGGAGTAATTCATTCTTCCAATCTCTGTACTGAAATAACCCTAAATACTTCGCAAGATGAAATAGCGGTTTGCAATCTAGGCTCAATAAATTTGCCAAACCATTTAGATAAAAATAGAAATTTAGATGAGAAAAAAGTAGAAAAAACAATCACCACAGCAATTAGGATGCTTGATAACGTAATTGATATCAATTACTACGCAGTACCTCAAGCAGAAAATTCTAACTTTAAACATAGGCCAATAGGACTTGGAATAATGGGTTTTCAAGATGCTCTTTACATGAAAAGGGTTCCATATGCATCTGAGGATGCAATATCTTTTGCTGATGAATCTATGGAAATGGTTAGTTATTATGCAATCAAGTCTTCATCCGACTTGGCTGCGGAAAGAGGTTCTTATTCATCCTATAAAGGTTCGCTTTGGAGTAAAGGTATTTTGCCCTTAGACTCCATTGAATTATTGAAGAAAGAAAGAGGAGAAGAATTTATCGAGGTTGATACAACTTCAAGACTTGATTGGGAAAGTTTGAGAAAAATTGTTAAAAAACAAGGCATGAGGAATTCAAATGTCATGGCCATTGCTCCAACAGCAACTATTGCAAATATAACAGGCCTGACTCAATCGATAGAACCAACTTATTCAAATTTATTTGTAAAATCTAATTTGTCAGGGGAATTTACGATAATCAACATGCATTTAGTTGATGCGTTGAAAGAAATTGATATGTGGGACGAAGTCATGGTTTATGATTTAAAAAATCTAAATGGAAGTCTAGAAGGAATAAATAGAGTTCCTGAAGAATTAAAAAACCTTTTTGCTACATCTTTTGAGGTTGAACCAAAGTGGCTAATTGAAGCAGCTTCAAGAAGACAAAAATGGATTGACCAAAGCCAATCACTTAACCTTTATGTCTCTGAACCAAACGGCAAAAAATTAGATGTCATGTATAAAATGGCTTGGCTAAGAGGATTAAAAACAACTTATTATTTACGCTCCAGAAGTGCAACAACTTCTGAAAAATCAACAATAACTAATCTAGAGCTTAACGCTGTAGCTGCAAATCAAGGGTCGGAAGCACCTGAAGCCTGTTCGATACTTGATCCAGACTGCGAAGCTTGTCAATAAAATGAGGTATTAATATGTTATCTTGGGACGATTTCGACGAAAAAGAAAAAATAGCTGAATCATCTGTTTCCAAACAAGTTCTTAAAAGGGAAGAGACCCCAGCACCGGCTGCGCCTATTGAAAAGAAAACAGCTCAAAAAGTATCCGCAGAAGTACCCGGACTTGAGTCATTGGACCTTGAAGCAGGATTGGCAGATCTTGAAGGCGCATCGGCAAGAGTAGACGTTAGTGAAAAGAAAATGATCAATTCTAGAGCGGATGTAAATCAATTAGTACCTTTCAAGTACGATTGGGCTTGGCAAAAATATCTTGATGGCAGTGCCAATCACTGGATGCCACAAGAAATAAATATGACTGCAGACGTCGCTCTTTGGAAAGATAAAAATGGTTTGACTGAAGATGAAAGAAGAATTGTAATGAGAAACTTAGGATTTTTCTCTACTGCAGATTCATTAGTCGCAAATAATATTGTTCTCTCAGTATATAAGCACATAACAAACCCAGAATGTCGCCAATACCTACTTCGTCAAGCTTTAGAAGAGGCGATTCACACACATGCTTACCAATACGTGATTGAATCCCTAGGTATGGACGAAGGTGAGATCTTTAATATGTACAAAGAAATTCCGTCCGTAGCAAAAAAAGCTGCTTGGGCACTTCCCTTTACAAAGTCTCTATCCGACCAGACTTTTGAAACTGGTACAGAAGAAAACGATAAAATTTTATTGAGAAATCTTATTGCGTTTTATTGTGTACTGGAAGGTATTTTCTTTTACTGTGGATTTACTCAAATTCTTTCAATGGGTAACAGGAATAAAATGACAGGGACAGCAGAACAATTCCAATACATTCTAAGAGACGAATCTATGCACGTAAACTTTGGAATAGATATGATCAATCAAATAAAGCTTGAAAACCCTAATTTATGGGATGAAGAAATGCAAAAACAAGCGGAAACGATGATCCTTCAAGGTACTCAATTAGAAATTGAATATGCTCAAGACACAATGCCTAAAGGTATATTAGGCATGAACTCTGAAATGATGGCCGAGTACTTACACTTCATAGCAAATCGAAGGCTGACTCAAATTGGATTAAATGAAGCATTTCCGAATGCTTCCAACCCATTCCCTTGGATGTCTGAAATTATGGACTTAAGAAAAGAAAAGAATTTCTTTGAAACGAGAGTCATAGAGTACCAAACTGGTGGAGCGCTTAACTGGGACTAAAAACCTATTAATCATTGCTCATAGAGGTGCCTCATCGAAGGCACCCGAAAATACCCTTATTGCTTACGAAACTGCATGGAAGCACCTCGCAGACGCAATTGAAATTGATCTAAGAAAGACTAAAGACGGAGTCTTAGTTTGTGCGCATGATAACAACTTTAATAGAGTATCTGGTTCAGAAAAAAATATATCTGAATCAAGTTATAAATTGCTTTCAGAAATTGATATTGGATCTTGGAAGGGAAAAAAATTCAAAGATGAAAGAGTTCCTAAATTAGAAGACGTGCTGAGTAAAATACCTAAAGGAAAAAAAATATTTATTGAAGTGAAAGGAGTAACCAAGAATCTAGATAAATTATTCAAATTAATTTTAAATTCAAATTTAAAAAAAACACAGATACATTTTCTATGCTACCTACCATCGGTTGTAAAAAATATTAAAAAAAATTTTCCTGCCCAAAAAGCTACACTTAATTTGATTCCATCTTTATTCAATTATGATGAGGATAGAATCAAAAAAGAAATTGAAAAATCAAATTCGGATGGGATAAGTTTGCAAATAGACTCTAAAGAATCTATTAAGCTAGTAGAGAAATTAAAAAAGGAAAGATTTTTTGTTCTTGCTTGGACAGTAAATTATAAAAAATTTATGAAAAAGTTAATAAAAGCCAAAGTTGACGGAATCATCACTGATCATCCGAAGAAGTTAGCAACAATATTAGGGAGAGTTAATGAATAAAAAAGACTTAACAAGTAGGTGTACAGGTATTTATTTTGGTGAAGGACCAAGATGGAAGGAAAATAAACTATGGTTTTCAGATATGCAAGGAGACAAAGTTTATACACTAGATGAAGATAATAATCTTGAAACTATTTGCGATGTAAAAAATCAACCTTCTGGTTTGGGATGGCTTCCAAATGGAGATTTATTAATTGTTTCAATGTTGGATAGAAAAATTCTTAAGCTATCAAATGGCAATTTGTCCGTGCATGCTGATCTATCGGAAGAAGTAAAGTTTCAGTGTAACGATATGGTGGTTTCAAAAGAAGGAATTGCTTACGTCGGAAATTTTGGAATGAACGATTCGAGAGATAAAGTTAAAAGCACTCATCTTATGATAGTGTTCCCCGATGGCTCCTATAAGAAAGGACCGGAAATGCTGGATTTTCCAAACGGAACGGTTATCACACCTGATGGAAAAAATTTAATTATTGGTGAGACCCTGGGAGCTAGACTAACTTGCTTCGATATAGACTCTGAAGGAATGCTTTCAAATAGAAGAATATGGGCAAAAACATCGTCGCAATTTGGCATATCTTTAGTAAAATTTTTAAGAAATATTGGAATTAAAATTTCGGAATCAGGATCGACTGCAAAAAATTTCCATGTGCCTGATGGAATTTGTTTAGACGAACAAAAAGGAATCTGGATTGCTTCACCAACCTCCTCGGCCGTGATTAGATTTGAGGAAGGTGGAACTATTACAGATGTTATCGAGACGCCTAAAAATGCTTATGCCTGCATGCTTGGCGGCTGGAATGGCAGAACATTATTTATTTTAACGGCAAATAGTTCAGCCCCCGAAATCTGCAGAAAAAAGCCTGAAGGAGAGATCTTCTCTATAGAAGTAAATTATCCTAGAGCTGGAATGCCTTAAGATTTGCTTATTAATTCAAACATTTTCATCGACTGACTGTTGCCTTCAGTGCAAGGTCTGGCATCAGTCATGTCAGAGATCTTTTCCCAATTAGCAGCAATACTGTCGGCATTCATTTCTTCTCCTGTGCCAAAATACATACCCATAGTTTCATAGGTTATTATTCTTGCGAATACTCCTGCCCCTGCAGCCATAACAACTCCAGTAGGAGCGCCTTCTGAAACCATAAATGTAACTGCAGGACTAACGCATTCTGGTTGTAATTTTTCGATAACTTCCGGTGGCATCAAGTCTTCTGTCATTCTTGTCCCAGCTACAGGAGTAAGTCCATTACATTTAATATTATATTTTGCTCCTTCAAGTTTGAGGGTATTAATCAAGCCTAGAACCCCCATTTTTGCTGCTCCATAATTAGTCTGGCCAAAATTTCCATAAACTCCACTAGAGGAGGAAGTTACTAAGATTCGACCATAATTTTGCTCTTTCATTATGTCCCAGACAGCTTTAGTACAATTTACAGTTCCCATTAAATGAACTTCTAAAACTAGCCTGAAATCTTCATCTGTTACTTTTGAAAAACTTTTATCCCTTAAAATTCCCGCATTATTAACCAAGATATCTACCCTGCCCCAAGTATCCATTGTTTGCTTAACCATTTCTTCTACTTGCGCTAGATCAGTAACGCTGGCTCCATTAGCAATAGCCTCTCCACCTGCAGATTTAATTTCCTCGACTACCTTTTCTGCCGCTGAAAGAGAACCGCCAGTGCCATCTACAGCTCCACCTAAATCATTAACAACCACTTTTGCGCCTCTCGAAGCCAAATCAAGAGCATGACATCTCCCCAAGCCTCCGCCAGCACCAGTTACTATTGCAACTTTCCCATCAAATCTTATTGACATTGTATTCTCCTAATTAAATTAATCTTTTTATTAAATTAAAAAATAAAAGAGTAATATTACTTCTATTTTTTAATTTAATAAATCAATAATGACTAATTTCAATTTACCTGATAATACACCCGTAATCGTGGGTGTCGGAGATATTATCGATAGGAGAAAAGTTGATGGGCCAGACCCACTTACTTTATTAGGTCAGTCAAGCGAACTTGCTTTTAAGGACACGGGCGTAAAAAACATAATAGATTATCTTGATGCTATTGGGGTAGTAAGATTTTCAGTTGATTTTTCTACGGCAACAAATCAATCAAAATTTGGATATAGTAATTTTCCTAGGTCGTTAGCAAAAAAAATTGGATCTAAAAAAGAACTCTGTGAACTTTATTCAGGAATGGGAGGTAATGCTCCACAAGTTCTTCTTGAAGAAATATCAAAAAAAATTCATAACAATGAAATTCATTGTGCCTTAATTTCTGGAGGCGAAGTTCTTCAGACCATGATTTCTAAGTTAAAGTCTGGAGAGTCGCTAAATTGGGAAGACTCCCCTGGAGGGAGACCTGAAATTATTGGTATAAACGATGAAGGCTTCTCCAAAGAAGAAAAAAAACATTTTATGGATCTTCCTTCAAATGTTTATCCTATTTTTGCTAACGCTATTAGAGCAAGCAAATCACAATCGAGTAAAGAGCATTTGAAAGAGTGCTCAGAATTATTTAGTAAATTCTCAAAAGTAGCATCTTCAAACCCTTATGCATGGTTTAAAAAATTCAGAACGCCAGAAGAAATTGAAAATATCTCGGACTCTAATAGATTAGTAGGTTTTCCTTACACAAAATATTTAAATTCAATGATAAGAGTTAATATGGCTTCTTCTTTAGTTTTGATGTCAGAAAAACTCTGTAAAAAACTTAAAATACCCCAGAATAAAAAAGTTTATATTCATGGCTCCTGTGTTTTAAACGACATTTGGAATGTTTCAAAACGTCCTACCTTGGATGAATCTCCAGCTATAAGAAAATGCGGGAAGGAAGCTTTATCTCAGGCCGGCATATCGTTATCTGAAATATCCTTCCTTGATATTTATTCTTGTTTTCCTTCAGCAGTTCAAATAGCACAAAAAGAACTTTCCTTGGATTCAAATGACAAAAGGCCATTAACTGTTACTGGGGGATTACCGTATTTTGGTGGTCCAGGTAATGCATACACTATGTTTTCTACATCTGAAATAGTAAAAAAATTAAGATCAAACCCCAATGAATATGGAATGGTCACTGCAAATAGTTGGTTTTTGACAAAACATGCTATAAATATTTTATCTTGTAAACCCCCAATGGAAATTGACTGGGGGAAAAACTGTGCAGGATTACAAAAAGAAATAAATTCAAAAGAAATAGAAAATCTTAATAGCAAGCCAAGCGGGTTTGGAAAAGTTATTTCGTATACAGTTGTGCAAGGGAGAAAAAACTTAGAATATGGTATCGTGATCGGTGAATTAGAGGATAAATCTAGATTCGTTGCTAACGTTTTAGGTGAAGAAAGTTTTTTAAAAAGAATGACAGAAGTTGAAATGTTGGAAACTAAAGGCGAAGTAAAGCACACTTCAGAAAGGAATATTTTTAAACCATTATTTATATGAAAGAAATAACCGTATTAGTAACTGGCGCTGCGGGACAAATTGGATACGCGTTGTTACCAAGACTTGCCAGTGGCGAAACATTTGGAGATGACGTTCTTGTAAATTTAAGGCTCGTTGAGATCCCTCAAGTAGTTGAAAAACTTACCGGAACGATTATGGAATTAGAGGATTGTGGCTTTAATACTTTAGGCAAAGTAGAAGCATTTTCAGACATTTATGAAGCTTCTAAGGATATTGATTGGGCATTGCTTGTAGGAAGTATTCCCAGGGGCATAACAATTAATGGTAAAAAAATTGAAGAGCGTGGAGATTTACTAAAAATTAATGGAGGTATCTTTACTGACCAAGGAAAAGCTATTGGCGAAAATGGAAAAAAAGATGCGAAAATCTTAGTGGTCGGAAATCCAGCTAATACCAATGCGCTTATTGGGATGATTCATGCAAATAATAGTAATCAAACATGGATGGCTATGACGGCGCTGGATGCAAACAGAGCTAAAGCACAAGTAGCTATTAAACTTAATGTAGCTATTTCTGAAATTAACCAAATGATTATTTGGGGAAATCACAGTCCAACAATGTATCCCGATTTAGAAAACGCTAATATAAATGGAAAAAGTGTGGCTTCTCTAATTAATGATAACGATTGGATCAAAAATGATTTTTTAGAAACTGTCCAACAAAGAGGGAAAGCCATCATAGACGCTAGGGGAGCATCATCTGCAGCTTCTGCGGCTAACGCTGCGATAGAGACTGTAAAAGCAACCCTTTCTCCAACTGAAGATAGAGATTGTTTTAGTGCAGCAGTAATTAGTGATGGTAGTTATGACATACCTAAAGGAATTATTTATGGATTCCCACTTAAGACAACAACTGATGGTAAAATTCAAATAATCCAAGGTCTAGAAATTAGTTCATATGCTAAGGAAAAACTTGAAATTACAACAAAAGAATTACTTGAAGAAAAAGAAGCTATATCGG
>CABZRA010000012.1 GCA_902527995.1 uncultured SAR86 cluster bacterium | reverse complement strand
ATTTTTATTTCGTTTGCGAAGATAGCCCTTAATACCTCTGTGCACTACTAAATCAGCATACCTTCTTATTGGAGAAGTAAAATGACAATACTTATCAAGAGCTAATGCAAAATGATCACTATTAGTAGAGTCATACTTTGCGAGTTTCATACTTCTTAAAATCTGAATGTTGATTATTTCTTCAAATCTTGTTTTTTTTGATTCTTCAAGCCAGCTTAGAATTGAACTTCTATAGTTACTAGATTTCATATTTTTTTTGAAACCTCTACTTGTAAGAAATTCTTTCAAGTTTCTAATCTTGGAAAGATCTGGTTTTTCATGAAATCTAAAAATCGTAGGAATTTTTCTTTTCAGTAAAAAGTTAGCAGCGCAAATATTTGCAAGTATCATGCATTCTTCCACAACCCCATGGTATTCATTTCTACTTAATTTAGAGAATTTTAAAATTCGATTTGATTTATCTGTGATTGGCCTAGTTTCAGAAAGATTAAATTCAATACTATTTCTTTTCTGTCTTCTATCCTTAAGAGCTAGATATATTTTTTCTAAATTATTTAAACTATTATCAATTTTCTTATCTAACTTATTTTTTGGTTTTGAAAAAAGAGGGCCGAGGTTCTCATAAGTAAGACGGGCTCTAGAAGTTATAACAGATTCACAAAAATCGTAATCTTTTATTTTTGCGTCTTTAGTGAGGTCAATGACACAGGATATTGTATATTTTTTCTCATTAGGATTGAGAGAACATCTTTCATTTGATAATAATTCTGGCAACATAGGGATTACTTTATTTCTAAAGTATATTGAAGTGCCTCTGTTCAAGGCTTCAATATCTAAAGAAGAATTTTTTCTTACATATTCAGATACATCGGCAATTGAGACGAATAGCTTAAAACCAGAAGAGGTTTCCTCTGCATATAGAGCATCGTCAAAATCTTTAGCACTTTTACCGTCTATTGTTACGAAAGATTTATTTGTTAAATCTACTCTGGAAATAGAGGAATCTTGCTTCTCCTCTTTTTTGATCTTATTAATCTCTCTAATTATTGATTTAGGCCAAGTTTCAGAAATATCAGATCTCTCTAAAGCTAGTTCGGTAGAGAACTCAAAAGGGTTATTGAATTCATAACTAATGAATGAATTTTTTTTTACATTTTTTTTCTTCGCCATCATATGCATTATAATTCGTAAAATGACTAAAAGATTTAGTACTCCAGATATTAGTGATAAATACTTAGATTCACTCGCTATTAATATCCAATTTCGTAGTTTTGGTAAAAAAAAATATTTTTGTGGGCAAGTTAAAACTGTGCAATGTCCAGAGGATAATAGCAAGGTAAAGGAAATATTGAGTCAAGATGGTTCTGGAAAAGTTCTTCTGGTAGATGGAAATGGAAGTTCAAAAGTAGCTCTTTTAGGCGATATGATTGCAAAGCAGGCGATTGAAAATTCTTGGGAAGGAGTGATAATTAATGGTTGTGTTCGCGATGTAGAAATTTTAAAAACTCTCTCCCTTGGCATTTTTGCCATTGGCTCTTGTCCGGTGAGAAGTAATAAGGAGAACAAGGGCACTCTAGGACAACCAATTGAAATAGGAGGCATTATAGTTAAAGAAGGCTTTTGGATATATGCTGACGAAAGTGGTGTGCTAGTTTCTAAAGTTAAGTTGGAGGATTCTTGAAAATTTCACTTAATTGGATACTTCTATCATTAGGTTTTTATTTTGTAATTTCAATTTTTCAAATTACCGCTGTCACAGATTCTCTATTATTCATTTTTAATATCAACAATACTTTTTTTGAAGGAGTAACTTTCATAGTTTCAATTTTTTTAACATTTACTCCAGTAATAGGACCTGTGTTAGGAATACTCGGAGCAACCTTGGTATGGGGTTGGAATATACTTTTTGCAGTTCTGTTATTTTTTTGGCCTTACTTTTTTCTATTATTAGGAATGTTTTTTTCTCCAGCAAAGAAAACAAAAAAAAAGAAAAATGAGGAGCAGATAGTAGATGCAGAAATCGTCGATGAAGAAAAATTTTAGATTAAATCTACTTTAATTCTTCACCCATGTATTTATGAATTATTTCTACCGCTTTTAGCGGTCTAATCATGACTTTAAACTCTGTTATTTTCCCTTCTTCATTCCAAGAAATAATATCTATACCATTAATATTTATTTCGTTTAAAACCAATTCAAACTCTAAACAAGCTAAATGAGAGGAGACTAACTCCTTTGTGTACTTAAAGCTGTCATCTGCAAAAACAATAGCTGCAGCGGTTAAATATTTCTTTGTTGCTTCCTTTCCCTTTTGCGGTGAAAAAACTACCGGCGAATAAAAGATGCAATCTTCATCTAGGATATTATCCAACTTAACAATTTCTCCGCTTTTAACTACTTCGTGCCATACTTCAATTGGATTATTGTTTTTCATTATGCTTTTTAGATATCTTTAATAAAATCATACACTGCATTCGCACAACCTTTGGGATTTTCTATGATATTAAAATGTGAAGATTTTGGAATGAGAGCAAAAAATTCAAGTTTTGCGTCAGGCTTTAACTTAAGCTTCTTATAACCTTTTTTTTCTTCAATAAGGCCTGAAACTTTCTTGTTTTGATCCTGACCAATGCAACCAGGAAAAAGATCTTCAACCTCATTTCGAAAAAGGTTGTAAATTCCAAAATAAGGTTGATCAGAAATTAATTTTCCATTTTTTCCATATTTAAATTCGTCTTCTCCTTGAAATTGCATTATTTTCACATCTATATTTTTCAATCTATCTCTATCCTTAACTTCAATTTTAGAATCAGTTTGCATGAAGGTTTGTTGAACCTTTAAAAGATACTTTTTTGTAGGATTATTTGCTTTGTATAATAAGTGAGTTATTCGGTCATATTCTTCAGAACCTTTTTTCGAGCCTCTTAAGTGACTAGCTATTTCTGTAATTCCAAAAGGAAGTTTAATGAAGGTTATGAGAAAAAATAATAGCCTTAGCTGAAAGGGATAGGCCATGTATCTGTGTGGAGGTCCAACACAAATTTTAGGAGCAAGCTTTGACCAGTCGTCCTTATAGTAATCCCAAACCTGAGATCCTCTGCTCAGGCTAAGAAACATTTCAGGGTTTGTAATTAATAAGTTTTCAAAAACTATTACACCTCTGTCATGTCCGACGAAGTGGGCTTTTTTTAATCGTAATTCATTAATTATTTTTAAGGTAGTTTGAGCTTGGTTCTCATGACTAAATTTTGGGTCAATATTAATTTTTTTTAAATTTATTTCACGATCAAAAGGAAATTTCAGAGCGTTGAACTTTGCAAAAAGATTTTTATCTAAATCTATTGTTGAATGTTCTTCGTAATAGGGCAGATGCAAAATAAAAATACGTAAATCTTTATCACTTTTACAAAGTTCTGCAGCCATCCAATAAAGGCTCTCGCTTGAATTGGATGGAATACCACCCATCATTAAAATAGTATTTTCTTCCGAGGCCCCAATGTTCCCACATTGAGTAACTAAGTGCTTATAACCATTAATATGAATAAATCTTTTTTCTAAGCAAACCCCATTGCAATTTAGGTAATTACTCTGGTTCTTATAAAATTTCTCTTTTTCTCTAAAAAAACAAATTACTGTAAAGATTATTTTAAAAAAAAAGAGAAAAATCTTTACCAGAAGGGTAAAAATAATTTCACTGAAAATTTTTATCATTTCGAAATAAAAATGGAGCTGGCGATTGGATTCGAACCAACGACCGCCTGATTACAAATCAGGAGCTCTACCAACTGAGCTACGCCAGCCAAGGGAATTGATTATATAACTATTCTTTTATTTTGAAAGAGAGTTCTCCTGAAGAAATTAGTTTAGCTTTTTTCTCGATTTCTACTCTTAATCTTCCTTCAGAGTCTACTTCTTTGACCTTACAATCTTTACCTTTGAAATTTTCCGAGATTACTGTTTTATTTTTTAAATAATTATGTTGATTGAATGCTTTTTGAAAATGAGAAAAGCCGTATTTCTCAAAGGTTCTAGAAAAATCTAATATTTTTGAAGTTAGTTTTCCGATTATTAAGTTTCTATCAAACTTTTTTTTCCCATCAATTAATTTTAGCGAAGTCCAATCTTTATCTATTTGATCATTGGATAACATAAAAACATTAATTCCTATACCTATGATTATCTTTAGTAAATTATTTTCGTATTTAGTTTCAATTAGAATCCCGCAAAACTTTTTATTTTCAAAAAAAATATCGTTTGGCCATTTAATTTTTGAATCAATACCATAAAGCTCAAGAAGACTGTCTCTTACTGCAAGACCCACCATCAAACTGTATCCGTTAAGGTTAGAGTTTTCTTCAACTTGGAAAGCTAATGACAAATATATATTCTGGCCTGATGGACTTTCCCATTTTTTCTTTCCTCTTCCTTTACCTTTAATTTGTTTTTCCGCTGAACAAATATAGAGAGTATTTTCATCAATTTCTAAGTCTGATAAGTAACTACTTGTTGAGTCTATTTCTTCAAAAATCAATATTTCTACCTTATCGTAATCCCTTAAATTTAAAAACGAATTAATACTTTTCTTATTTAGTGGGTTTTGATTGACATCTTTCATTTGTAGCAAGAGAATAAGCGTCCAATATGGAGGGGTTGGGGAGCGGTCAAACCCAGCTGACTGTAAATCAGCCGCTTCGGCTTCGCAGGTTCGAATCCTGCCCCCTCCACCATATTTTTGTTGCAATTAACCTTATAATTGAGTATAAACGCGAACGGAGATATGGGTCTAGAAATCTTATTTATATTCTTTAAGTAATTTTTCTGAAATACCCTTTTTTCTTACAAGGTATGCTCATATAGCTCAGTCGGTAGAGCACTTCCTTGGTAAGGAAGAGGTCACCGGTTCAAATCCGGTTATGAGCTCCAGGTTTTAAAAAAAAGAAATTTATTTTAAGAGGAATAAAGATGGCTAAAGAAAAATTTGAAAGAACCAAACCGCATGTAAATGTTGGAACCATTGGACACGTAGATCATGGTAAAACTACACTTACTGCAGCTTTAACAAAGGTTTGTGCTGAAGCTTTTGGGTCGGGAGAAGCCGTTGCTTTTGATGGCATTGATAATGCACCTGAAGAAAAAGAGAGGGGAATCACAATTGCTACCTCTCACGTAGAATATGACACGCCCAATAGACATTATGCGCACGTAGATTGTCCTGGTCACGCCGACTATATTAAAAACATGATCACTGGAGCCGCTCAAATGGATGGTGCCATTTTAGTTGTTAACGCCGCAGATGGTCCTATGCCGCAAACCAGAGAACACATCCTCTTAGCTAGACAAGTTGGTGTTCCTTTTATTGTAGTTTTTCTGAATAAAGCTGACATGGTGGACGATGAGGAATTAACCATGCTTGTTGAAGAGGAAATAAGAGAATTGTTAACAGAATATGATTTCCCAGGTGCTGATACACCGATTGTCGTTGGTTCAGCTTTAAAAGCTCTCGAAGGAGATGCTTCTGATATTGGAGTTCCTGCAGTGACTAAACTTGTTGAAGCTTTGGATTCATATATCCCGGAACCAGAAAGAGAAACTGATAAACCTTTTTTAATGCCTATTGAAGACATTTTCTCAATTCAAGGAAGAGGAACCGTTGTCACTGGAAGAATTGAAAGAGGGATGGTAAATGTTAATGATCCGTTAGACATAATAGGCATAAAAGATACCGAAGCCACTGTGTGTACAGGGGTTGAAATGTTTAGAAAACTTTTAGATCAAGGAAGGGCTGGAGAAAACGTTGGTGTTCTTTTAAGAGGAACCAAAAGAGAAGAGGTTGAAAGAGGCCAAGTCCTATGCGCTCCTGGATCTATAAAATCCCATACAAAATTTGAAGCGCAAGTTTATGTTTTAAGTAAAGAAGAAGGCGGAAGACACACACCTTTCTTTAAAGGTTATAGACCTCAGTTTTACGTAAGAACTACAGATGTTACCGGAGCTGTCACACTACCTGATGGAGTAGAAATGGTTATGCCCGGAGACGATATCTCAGTCTCAGTTGAGTTAATTTCACCTATTGCTATGGAAGACGGAATGAAATTCGCTATCCGTGAAGGTGGAAGAACTGTTGGTGCTGGAGTAGTAACTAAGATTATCGAGTAGGCCAGTAGCTCAATTGGTAGAGCGGCGGTCTCCAAAACCGCAGGTTGGGGGTTCGATTCCCTCCTGGCCTGCCACGATTTGAAGGTAGTTTTTAATGTCACAACAAGAAGAAAATAATATTAATTTACAAAGCAAGGCTCTTTGGGTTTTGAGTTTGTCACTTATATCTCTGGCCGTATGGGGTAATTCCTATTTTTCTGATATCGGGTTACTTTATAGAGTTCTTGGAGTAGTAGGAGTTCTATTACTTTCAATGTTTGTTTTAAAATTTACAATTTTTGGCAGTCAGACTTTCAATCTTCTTTTACAATCATCAACAGAAATTAGAAAAGTTGTTTGGCCAAACAGAACTGAAACAACTCAAACAACTTTGATTGTTACTGCAGCTGTTTTGGTGGCTTCACTAATTTTGTGGGGATTAGATTCTTTATTTTCATTTTTAATTAAATTGGTTTTAGGTTAAGAGATGTCTAAAGCTTGGTATGTAATTAACTCCTATTCAGGTTATGAAAATAAAGCCAAAGAACAGTTATTGGAGAGAATTGCCTCAGAAGGGCAAGGAAATTTTTTTGGAAGAATAGAAGTGCCAACACAAGAGATTACAGAGATTAAGGGTGGAAAAGAAAAAGTTGTTCAAAAAAAGTTTTTCCCAGGATATATCTTGGTAGAAATGGAAATGAATGATGATACCTGGCATTTAGTAAAGGAGACACCAAGAGTCTTAGGCTTTATCGGAGGGACCAAAAATAATCCTAAAAGTATAAGCGATACTGAAGCAAGTAGAATTCTAAATCAAATTGAACATGGAATAGATGAATCTTCTCAGTCAGTAGCTTTCGAACCTGGTGAAATGATACGAGTAATCGATGGACCTTTTAATGACTTCAGTGGCGTTGTTGAAGAAGTAGACAGTGAAAAAAGTAAAGTTAAAGTTGCCGTAATGATTTTTGGAAGATCGACACCTGTAGAACTAGATTTTACTCAAATCGAGAGGAGCTAATGGCAAAAGAAAAAAAAATCATGACTTACATTAAGCTCCAGGTTCCTGCTGGAGCAGCAAGTCCTAGCCCACCTGTTGGACCAGCCTTAGGGCAACACGGAGTAAACTTAATGGACTTTTGTAATGCCTTCAATTCTAAAACAAATGAATTAGAAAAAAATGTTCCTGTTCCAGTGGTCATTTCTGTTTATGAAGATAGAAGTTTTGATTTCATTATCAAAACTACACCCGCAAGCATCCTATTAAAAAAAGCTGCTGGTTTGTCTAAGGGAAGTAGCACACCAAATTCTGAAAAAGTTGGAAGAGTGAATAGATCTCAATTGGAAGAGATTGCACAAGCGAAAATGGCTGATTTAAATGCGTCTGACTTAGATGCAGCTGTAAAAATAATAGAAGGTAGCGCAAGAAGTATGGGAATAGAGGTGGATAACTAAATGATAGAGAAAATTAATTTAAACAAGGCTTTAAGTGAAATAAATGAGAATTCGTCTAAAAATTTTAAAGAAGCTTTAGATGTTGCAGTTAATTTAGGTATCGATCCAAAAAAAACCGACCAGGCTGTGAGAGGTGCGACTAACTTGCCACATGGCAACGGTAAAACTTATAAAGTTGCTGTTTTCGCAGAAGGAGATGAAGCAAAAGACGCTTTGGAAAATGGAGCGGATAAAGTAGGAATGGAAGATTTAGCGGAGGACATGAAAAAAGGAGATTTGAACTATGATGTAATCATTGCAACTCCGTCTACGATGAAAGTTGTAAGCCCACTAGGTCAGATATTAGGACCAAAAGGATTAATGCCCAACCCTAAATCAGAAACCGTAACAAAGGATGTCAAGACAGCTGTAAAAAATGCAAAGTCAGGACAAATTAGGTATAAATCAGATAAGCAGGGTATAATCCACACCCGAATTGGTCAGGTAGGATATTCAGAAGAACAAGTAAGAGATAATTTAGAGGCTTTTTTAGCAGATTTAAAAAAAGCTAAACCTCCTTCTTCAAAAGGTGTATTTATCTCGAAGGTATCCATCTCATCAACCATGGGTGAGGGTTTTGATATAGATTTAACTACATTGAATTTTTAAAAGTGTATAAATTTTTTAAAAAAAGAAAAGATTTTTTGTGCTGTTGCAATTCCATTGCAATTGTCAAAGACCGTAGGAGCCTGAGCTTTCGCAAAGGCTTAATACTTCCTACGCAGATGGTTCTTAACATTTTAAAAATGTTGAGGTTATGTACTACTCAATTTTGAGAAATTAACGATGTCAAATTTAGACGTAAAAAAAGTTAAGGTTGACGAATTAAAACAAGTTGCTGAAGAATCTTTATCAGCTGTTGTTGTCGATTACAGAGGAACAGATGTTCCCAAATTGACTGGTTTCAGAAAAGAGGCGAAAGATAAGTCAGTATTTGTAAAAATAATTAAAAATACCCTTGCCAGAAGAGCTCTTGAAGATACTAAATTCGATTCATTGAAAGATGTTTTAACTGGACCTTCTTTGATTGCTTTTTCTAAAGAAGACTATCAAAGTGCAGCTAAGCTGATTCAAGATTTTGCTAAGGAGGAAGAATCCTTTGAAGTAAAAGGACTTTCCATTGGCGAAGGATTGCTCTCCGCAGATCAGTTAAATAGTATTGCTTCTCTACCTACCAAAGATGAAGCTGTATCTATGCTGCTGGGATTAATGAAGGCACCAATCACTAACTTAGCTTTGATTTCGAAGGAAATACCTTCTTCTATGGTAAGAACTTTGAGTGCTTATGGGGATTCTAAAAATTGAGTTTGATTTATTATATAGGAGTTAATAATGGCTTTAACTAAAGAAGAAATATTAGACGCGATTTCTGAGATGAGCGTCATGGACGTCGTTGACTTAGTCAAGATGATGGAAGAAAAATTTGGTGTATCTGCCGCTGCACCAGTCGCCGCTGCGGCACCTGCAGCAGCAGATTCTGGAGCTGAAGCAGCTGAAGAAAAAAGTGAATTTGAAATTTTCATAGCAGAGGTTGGAGACAAAAAAATAGACGTAATTAAAGCTGTTAGAACAATTACAGGCTTGGGCTTAAAAGAGGCAAAAGCTATTGTTGATGGCGCACCAGCGTCTGTTAAAGAAGGAGCTAATAAAGAAGAAGCAGAAACAGCCAAATCTCAATTAGAAGAGGCTGGAGCAACTGTAGAACTTAAATAATTAAATTATTTATGACAAATAACTATTCATTTGCAGAAAAGAAAAGAATAAGAAAAAGTTTTGAAAAGATTTCAAGCGTGATGTCTCTGCCAGACATTCTCGAAATTCAAACTGATTCTTACAAACATTTTTTACAAGAGGAAGTTTCACCTGAAAATAGAAAGGAGCAGGGATTAGAGAGTGTATTTAAATCTATTTTCCCTATAGTAAGTGTTTCAGGAAACGCAAAGATAGATTATTTAAGATACGAGCTTGGCGAGCCCGAATTCGATGTATTCGAATGTTTGCCAAGAGGCAGAACTTATGAAGCACCTTTACACATTTGGTGTCGAATAACTTTTATTGACAAAACTACTGGAGAAGAGAATCTCAAAAGTGCTAGAGACGAAAAAGTTTATATGGGTACTATGCCCTTGATGACAGAGCACGGTACTTTTGTCATTAATGGAACTGAAAGAGTAGTTGTTTCTCAATTGCATAGATCACCAGGATTAATTTTTGACCATGATAAGGGCAAAACTCATTCTTCTGGAAAATTGCTTTATTCTTCTAGAGTAATTCCTTACAGAGGCTCATGGTTAGACTTTGAATTTGATCATAAAGATTTAATTTACATAAGAATAGATAGAAGAAGAAAATTATACGCTTCTATTCTTCTAAAAAGCCTTGGGATGACTCCAAAGGAAATTTTAGACATTTTTTATGAACAAGAAACTTACACACTCAATAAAAAAGGTTTCTACAGTCTTGCCCTTAACTCTCAAAAATTGGTGGGCAGACTAGCACCAGTTGATATAGTCTCCAAAGACAAAAATGTAATTATAGAAGCTGGGAAAAGGATTACAGCAAGGCACATTAGACTAATAGAATCAAATAAGATTAAAACTCTTGATTTACCAAAAGAAGCTTTAATTGGCCTTACTTTAGCTGACGATATTATTGATGAATCCACTGGTGAAATTATTTTTACTTGTAACACGCTGGTTGACACTGACGTTCTAGAAAAATTAGAAGAACAAAAAATTAAACAGCTCAATACTCTCTATATTAACGAGCTCGAATCTGGACCTTATCTATCTGAGACACTTAGGGCGGATACTTCAGCGACTAATCTAGAAGCCCTAGCCGAAATTTATAGAATGATGCGCCCAGGTGAACCACCTACCAAAGAGGCTGCAACATTGTTATTTGAAAATTTGTTTTTTAACCCTGACAAGTATGATCTTTCTGATGTCGGTCGAATGAAATTTAATAAAAGATTAGGGAGAGATGATCTTCTAGGAGAAGGAGTGTTGTCAAAAGAAGATATTTTGGAAGTTATGAAAACTTTAGTGGATATCAGAAATGGTAAGCAAAATTGTGACGACATAGACCATTTAGGAAATCGAAGAATAAGATCGGTCGGAGAAATGGTTTCAAATCAGGTGAGAGTAGGTCTATTAAGAGTTGAAAGAGCAGTAAGAGAAAGATTGAACGTTGCAGAAGCGGAAGGATTCGGACCAGCTGATCTTATAAATGCTAAACCAGTCACTGCGGCAATAAATGAATTTTTTGGCTCTAGTCAACTTTCTCAGTTCATGGATCAAAATAACCCTTTATCAGAGGTTACTCATAAAAGAAGAGTATCAGCGTTAGGTCCCGGAGGACTTACAAGAGAAAGAGCTGGTTTTGAGGTTAGAGATGTTCATCCAACTCATTATGGAAGGGTCTGTCCAATTGAGACCCCTGAAGGTCCTAATATTGGATTAATCAATTCTTTATCAGTATATGCAAGAGTTAATGATTATGGATTTATAGAAACTCCTTACAGAGAAATTGTTAACGGTAAGGTCACAGAAAATATTAAGTATATTTCTGCAATTGAAGAGGGTGAGTTTGTCATTGCTCAGGCTAGCGCAAAACTAGATAAAAATAATAAATTTTTAGAAGAATTGGTGCCAGTTAGGTATAGAAATGAATTTGAATTAGTGACTCCGGATCGAGTAGACCTTATGGATGTTTCGCCACAACAAGTTGTATCTATTGCAGCTGCCTTGATTCCCTTTCTCGAGCATGATGATGCTAACAGGGCGTTAATGGGTTCAAACATGATGCGTCAAGCTGTACCTACATTGTCTACCGAAACACCTTTAGTAGGAACTGGAATGGAAAGAATTGTTGCGAGAAACTCTGGAGATTGTGTGATTGCAAGAAATGCTGGCGTCATAGAAAAAGTAGATTCCGGAAGAATAGTAGTAAGAAAAAATTTAAAAGATATATCAGGAACTGGATCAGCAGTAGATATTTATAACCTCGTTAAATATACAAGATCTAATCAGAATACGTGCATTAATCAGAAGCCGATTGTGTCTGAAGGAGATAAAGTCTCCAAAGGCGATATTCTGGCCGATGGATCTTCTATAGATTTAGGTGAATTAGCTCTTGGTCAAAATATTAAAATTGCTTTTATGCCTTGGCATGGCTATAACTATGAAGACTCAATATTAATTTCGGACAGGCTTGTTCAAGAAGATAAATTAACTAGTGTTCATATTGTTGAAGAAACTTGTACCGCAAGAGACACTAAATTAGGACCAGATGAAATAACTGCTGACATTCCTAATGTCGGCGATTCTGCATTATCAAAATTAGATGAATGCGGAATAGTACATATTGGAGCAGAAGTAAATGCTGGAGACATTTTGGTTGGAAAAGTAACACCAAAAGGTGAAACTCAACTATCTCCAGAAGAAAAATTACTAAGAGCCATCTTTGGAGAAAAAGCATCTGATGTTAAAGATACATCTTTAAGAGTTAAGTCAGGTCAAGACGGAACAGTTATTGATGTAAAAGTTTTTACTAGAGAAGGTTTAGAAAAAAATTCAAGAGCCCAAGTAATAGAATCTATTTCACTATCTGAAATCCAAAAAGATATAGATCAAGAATTATCTATTGTCTCTTTTGCTACTCTTAACTCTCTCAAATCTTCGATAGTTGGTAAAGAAATCATTAGTGCTAAAGGTTTAAAAAAAGGTGACAAAGTAACGGAAGAAATATTAGCAGACCTTCCACCATCGGAATGGTTTAAATTAAGAATGAAAGATGAGTCTCTTAACGATGACATAAAAGAAGCAAAAGATAAGTTGAAAAATTATGAAGATGACTTAAAGAAAAAATTTGAAGATAAGAAGAAAAAAATAGTTTCTGGTGACGATTTGCCGCCTGGAGTTCAGCAAGTTATTAAAGTTTATTTAGCTGTTAAAAGAAGAATCCAACCTGGAGACAAACTAGCTGGGAGACATGGAAATAAGGGAGTCATATCAGTCATTATGCCTGTTGAAGACATGCCATATGATGAAAACGGGGAATCAGTAGATATCGTCCTTAATCCATTAGGCGTCCCTTCAAGAATGAACGTAGGACAGCTTATGGAAACTCATCTTGGATGGGCCTCAAAAGAGTTAGGAAAAAAAATCGGTGAGCTTATAGATACGGCCTCAAGTAAAGAAGCAAGAAATTTCGTCGATAAAGTTTATTCTTCTGTGGGAAAAGATGAAGACTTAAACAAATTAAATGAAAAAGAATTTAGAGAGCTATGTAACAATTTAAAAACGGGCGTGCCTATGGCTACCCCAGTTTTTGACGGTGCATCAGAGTCCGAAATCAAATCTATGTTAGAACTTGCTGGACTTCCTACTTCAGGTCAAACAACACTTTATGATGGAAGAACTGGGGATGCCTTTGAGAGGCCTGTCACTATAGGCTATATGTACATGCTTAAACTGAATCATTTAATTGAAGACAAAATGCATGCTAGATCTACAGGTTCTTACAGCTTGGTTACTCAGCAACCCTTGGGAGGAAAGGCTCAATTTGGGGGTCAAAGACTTGGAGAAATGGAAGTTTGGGCTCTTGAGGCATACGGAGCTGCTCATACCTTACAAGAAATGCTTACGGTCAAATCAGATGATGTATCAGGCCGAACAAAGGTTTACAAAAATATAGTTGATGGTAATCACGAAATGGAAGCAGGAATTCCTGAATCCTATAACGTTCTTACTAAAGAAATTCGATCCTTAGGGATAGATATAGATTTTGAAGAGGCAGAGTAATTTATGAAAGATTTATTAAAATTATTTAATCAAGATCAGACAGAAAGTTTTAATTCCATTAAAGCTGGATTAGCTTCGTCTCAGCAAATAAGGTCCTGGTCTTTTGGTGAGGTAAAAAAACCTGAAACTATTAACTATAGAACTTTTAAACCAGAAAGAGATGGACTTTTTTGCGCAAAGATTTTTGGCCCTGTAAAGGACTATGAGTGTATTTGCGGAAAATATAAACGTATGAAACACAGAGGTGTTGTTTGTGAAAAATGTGGGGTAGAAGTCACTCTTGCAAAAGTAAGAAGAGAAAGAATGGGCCACATTGAATTAGCTGCGCCGGTAGCTCATATTTGGTTTTTAAAATCCTTACCTTCAAGAATTTCTCTTTTATTGGATATGACATTAAGAGAAATTGAAAGAATTTTGTATTTTGAATCCTTTGTTGTTACCGATCCAGGAATGACAGATCTTGAAAAGGGTCAAATTTTGGATGAGGAAGAATATTTTGAGGCTTTGGAAAATTATGGAGAGGAGTTTTCTGCTGGTATGGGAGCTGAATCTGTAAAAATCCTTCTTTCTGAAATGAACTTGGAAGAAGAAATTGCCGAAGTTTTGTCTCAAATCGAGGGAACTAATAGTGAAGCTAAAATCAAAAAGTTATCTAAGCGTTTAAAAATTTTAAAGGGTTTTCTTTCATCAAGTAATAAACCGGAATGGATGATTCTTGATGTTCTTCCAGTTTTACCTCCTGATTTAAGACCTTTAGTTCCTCTTGAAGGAGGAAGGTTTGCAACTTCAGATCTCAATGATTTATACAGAAGAGTTATTAATAGAAATAACAGGCTCAAAAGATTGCTTGAATTAAGTGCACCTGAAATTATCGTCAGAAACGAAAAAAGAATGCTTCAGGAATCCGTAGACGCATTGCTTGATAATGGAAGGAGGGGTAGAGCAATCACTGGTTCAAATAAAAGACCGCTCAAATCCTTGTCAGATATGATTAAAGGTAAGCAGGGAAGATTTAGACAAAACCTTCTTGGAAAAAGAGTTGATTACTCTGGTAGATCAGTAATAGTTGTTGGACCTACTTTAAAATTGCATCAATGCGGGTTACCAAAAAAAATGGCTTTAGAATTATTTAAGCCTTTTGTTTTTGGAAGACTTCAAAACATGGAACTAGCTACAACTATAAAAGGTGCTAAACGGATGGTTGAACGCGAAGAGCCAGTAGTATGGGATATATTGGCTGAGGTCATAAGAGAACACCCAATTCTTTTAAATAGAGCACCAACTCTTCATAGATTAGGTATTCAAGCTTTCGAACCTATTTTAATTGAAGGAAAGGCTATCCAATTACACCCTCTAGTTTGTAAGGCTTACAATGCAGATTTTGATGGCGATCAAATGGCTGTTCATGTTCCTCTGACATTAGAATCTCAACTGGAATGCAGAGCTTTGATGATGGCTAGTAACAACATTCTATCTCCTTCAAATGGAAGGCCAATAATTGACCCTTCGCAAGACGTAGTGCTTGGGATTTACTATATGACAAAATCAAAGCTTAACGCTCTTGGTGAAGGATCAGTATTTTCCGATGTCGATGAAGTAAAAAGGGCTTATGACTCTAAACAAGTTGATTTACAAGCGATCATCAAATGTAGAATCTCTAATCAAGATGGTTCAACTGAGCTTGTTGAAACCACAGTTGGCCGAACAATTCTTTGGGGAGTAGTCCCTAAAGAAATCCCTTTTGATAAAGTTAACAAACCTCTAAACAGCAAAGCTATTTCTGATTTGATAAACACTTCTTATAGATACTCGGGCCTGAAAGCAACGGTGATTTTCTCAGATAAGATTAAAAATCTTGGATATGATTACTCTACTATCTCAGGTTCTTCAATTTGTGTGGAGGATTGTGTAATTCCAGATAATAAAGAATCTATTATCTCTCAAGCTCAAAATGAAGTTAAAGAAATTGAAGCTCAATATTCCTCTGGTTTAGTAACTCAAGGAGAAAAGTATAATAAGGTGATCGATATTTGGTCTAGGGCTAATGAAGCTGTTGCTAGCTCGCTTATGGAGACCATTTCTAAAGATAAAGTAGTTAACTCTGAAGGCGAAGAAGTAGATGAAGATTCGTTCAATTCTGTATTTATGTATCTAGATTCAGGGGCAAGAAGTTCTCCTGCTCAGGTTCGACAGTTAGCAGGAATGAGAGGCTTAATGGCTAAGCCTGATGGTTCTATTATAGAAACTCCAATCACAGCAAATTTTAGAGAAGGTTTAACAGTTCTTCAGTACTTTACGTCAACTCATGGAGCGAGAAAGGGCTTGGCCGATACTGCCCTAAAAACAGCAAACTCAGGTTATCTAACAAGAAGACTTGTCGATGTTGCTCAAGATCTAGTCATAAGAGAATTTGATTGCGGAACCGAAGATGGTCTGGAGCTTAGAACTATTATTGATGGTGGAGAAGTTGTTCAGTCTCTTAGCGAAAGAATTTTAGGAAGAGTATTGGCTGCAGATATCGAATCAAAAGATGGAGAATTAAAAATCGAAAAAGGAACTTTAATAGACGAGGAACTGGCTGAAAAGATTGAGAATCACAAAATAAATTTCGCTCTTGTTAGATCAGCCATTACCTGTGAAACAAGTTTTGGTATATGTTCTAAATGCTATGGTAGAGATTTAGGAAGAGGAAATTTAGTTGATCCAGGTGAAGCTGTAGGGATAGTTGCAGCGCAATCTATAGGAGAACCTGGTACACAGTTGACTATGAGAACCTTTCACATAGGTGGTGCAGCTTCGAGATCATCAGAAAATGACAAAATCGAGGTTAAATTCGATGGTGTTGTGAAGTATAAAAATATAAGTTCCGTAACAAATAAAGACAAAAATCAAGTATGCATTTCTCGATCAGCAGAAATTCTTTTGTTGGACGAAAATGATTTTGAAAAAGAAAGATATAAACTTCCTTATGGAGCGACAATAAATGTTAAAGACGGAGCGAAAGTTAAATCTGGAGAAATCTTAGCCAGATGGGATCCTCTTAATCATCCGATTATTTCAGAAGTCAAAGGTAAATCTAAACTGATAGATATGGAAAATGGAATATCTGTTAGAGTTGTTCAAGACGAATTGACTGGCTTAAGTAGCATGGAAGTTTTGGATGCCGCTGAAAGAACATCAGCAGGTAAGGACCTTACGCCTACAATATCAATTGTTGATTCAAAAGGAAAAGAAGTGATTTTGCCAAACGGAAAAAGACCAGCAAATTATGTTCTTGAACAAAAATCGTTAGTAAATGTGTCAGATGCTCAGACCGTAAGTGTTGGAGACGTTTTAGCAAGAATACCTAAAGAATCATCAAAGACAAGAGACATCACTGGTGGATTACCGAGAGTGGCTGATCTTTTTGAAGCAAGAAAGCCTAAAGAAGTAGCAATTCTTGCAGAGTTAAGTGGAGTTGTTTCTTGGGGTAAAGAAACTAAAGGCAAAAGAAGATTAATAATAACCGGTAAAGATTCTGGAGAGGATATTGTTAGCGAAACACTCATTCCAAAAACTAGAAGTATAAATGTTTTTGAAGGTGAAACCGTTAATAAAGGCGATGTCATCAGTGAGGGGTCTTTGAGTCCTCATGACATTTTGGCACTTAAAGGAGTTACTGAATTAACTGATTACGTAGTTAATGAAATACAAGACGTCTATAGATTACAAGGAGTTGAAATTAGCGACAAACATATTGAATGTATTCTTAGGCAGATGCTCAGAAAGGCTGAAATTACAGAATCTGGAGATTCTGATTTTATAATTGGAGATCAAGTTGAGTTTTCTGAAGTTGTTAACATTAATAAAAAACTCATAGCAGAAGGCAGCGTTCCCGCTCAATTCAATAGGCTTTTATTAGGTATTACAAAAGCATCACTCGCAACTGAGTCGTTTATATCTGCAGCGTCTTTTCAGGAAACTACAAGAGTTCTTACAGAAGCTGCTGTGACTGGTAAAGTTGATAAACTTCGAGGGTTAAAAGAGAATGTTGTAATTGGAAGACTTGTTCCCTCAGGCACCGGTTATGATTCTGATAAAAAAGAAGTGATAGATGTAGCTGAATTAGAGTCTGAAATTCTTGATGCAATGAATTCCGATGAAGAGCTTCCAGAATAATCATTAATTTCATTGACCAAACTTAAAAGCATCATTAAAATCGCAACATTTTTATGGCTACTGTAAATCAATTAATAAAAAAACCCAGAAAAATTAAAAGGGCTAAAAGTGATGTTCCTGCGCTTGGAGGCTCTCCTCAAAGAAGAGGGGTCTGTACTAGGGTTTATACTACTACACCTAAGAAACCTAACTCTGCTTTAAGAAAGGTTTGCAAAGTAAGACTCACTTCTGGATATGAAGTAATTTCATACATCGGGGGAGAAGGGCATAACTTGCAAGAACATTCCGTAGTTCTTTTGCGAGGTGGAAGAGTTAAGGATCTTCCCGGGGTGAGATACCACACTGTTAGAGGAACTCTAGATACTACTGGAGTAGAAGATAGAAAACAGAGAAGATCAAAATACGGATCCAAAAAACCTAAATAATGCCTAGAAAAGGACCAATTCCTAAAAGAGAAATTTTACCAGACCCTAAATATGGTAATTTAAAGCTTTCCAAATTTATTAATAACTTAATGGAAAGAGGAAAAAAAAGTACTGCGGAAAAAATAATCTACTCTGCTTTAGACGAAATATCTAATAAAGCTAAAAGAGATCCTCTTGAGATTTTCGAAGAAGCTCTTGATCAGGTTGGTCCTCAAGTTGAAGTTAAATCAAGAAGAGTTGGAGGAGCAACTTATCAAGTTCCCCTTGAAGTAAAAACATCCAGAAAAATGGCTTTAGCTATGAGATGGCTTGTCAATAGTGCAAAAAATAGATCTGAAAAAAACATGTCCACTAAACTCGCTAACGAGCTTCTTGATGCTTCAGAAGGCAAGGGTGAGGCTGTCAAGAAAAGACAAGACACCCATAAAATGGCAGAAGCAAACAAAGCTTTTTCTCATTTTAGGTTTTAAATGTCCGAACGAAACTTTCCATTAAGTCTTTACCGTAACATCGGTATCTGCGCTCATGTCGACGCAGGCAAAACTACTACAACAGAAAGAGTACTTTTTTATACTGGTATTTCTCATAAAATTGGAGAAGTCCATGATGGTGCTGCAACAATGGATTGGATGGAACAGGAGCAGGAGAGAGGTATTACTATTACATCTGCGGCTACTACTTGTTTTTGGAAAGGAATGAGAAAAAACTTTCAAGAACATAGAATAAATATTATTGATACTCCTGGTCACGTCGACTTCACTATTGAAGTTGAGAGGTCTTTAAGAGTTCTTGACGGAGCCGTAGTAGTATTTTGCGGCAGTTCCGGAGTAGAACCTCAGTCAGAAACAGTGTGGCGCCAAGCTAACCGCTATAAGGTACCTAGAATCTGCTTTATAAATAAAATGGATAGAGCTGGAGCTGATTTTGAAAGAGTGGTTGATCAAATAAAAAATAGATTGGGTGCCAATCCAGTTGTAATTCAAATCCCAATTGGAGCAGAGGATGACTTTGCTGGAATAGTAGATTTAATTAAAATGAAAGCCCTATATTGGGATGGCGACGATAAAGGAACCTCATATAAGGAAGAAGAAATTCCAGAAAACCTCTTAGAAAAGGCAAATCGACTTAGAGAGGAGATGTTGGAATCTGCTGCTGAAGCTAACGAAGAGCTTATGGAGAAATATTTAAATGATGGTGATTTGTCAGAAGAAGATGTTCATCAAGGTTTAAGAGAAAGAACGCTTTCCAATGAAATTGTGGTTTGTATCTGCGGTTCAGCATTTAAAAATAAGGGCGTACAACCTATGTTAGATGCCGTAATTCAATACCTACCCTCTCCGACAGAAGTTGAAGCAATTCAAGGCGTTCTTGAAGACGGAGAAACAGTAGAATCCAGAAATTCCGACGATGATGAACCTTTCTCTGCCTTAGCTTTTAAAATAGCCACCGATCCATTTGTTGGAACATTAACTTTCATAAGAGTTTATTCTGGAGTTCTTAAACAAGGTGACTCAGTCTTTGCTTCTTCGAAAAGCTCTAAAGAAAGAGTTGGAAGAATGCTTCAAATGCATGCCAATAATAGAGAGGAAATTTCTGAGGTAAGGGCAGGTGACATTGCCGCAATAATCGGATTAAAGGACGTCACTACTGGAGATACTCTTTGTGATTTAAAAAAGACCATCATTTTGGAAAAAATGACCTTTCCTGAACCGGTTATTTCTGTTGCGGTAGAACCAAAAACAAAATCTGATCAAGAAAAAATGGGTATTTCTCTTGGAAGGTTGGCTCAAGAAGACCCATCTTTTAGAGTAAACACTGATGAAGAATCTGGACAGACGATTATTTCTGGTATGGGAGAGCTTCATTTGGAAGTCTTAGTAGATAGAATGAAGAGAGAATTTGATGTCGAAGCAAATATCGGTAAACCCCAAGTAGCTTACAGAGAATCTATTCGAGAAAGCGTTGAGTCTGAAGGAAAATTCGTCAGACAATCTGGAGGTAAAGGTCAGTATGGTCATGTGTGGCTTAAAATAGAACCTTTAGCTGAATCTGACAAGGAAGATGAAAAAGAAGTTTTTCAGTTTATTAATAAAATAGTGGGCGGAACTATTCCTCGAGAGTTTATCCCAGCAGTTGAAAAAGGGGCAAAAGAACAAATGCAATCTGGAGTTATCGCTGGATATCCACTAATAGATGTGAAAGTAACAGTCTATGACGGTTCTTTTCATGATGTAGATTCAAGCGAAATAGCTTTTAAAGTAGCTTCTTCAATGGCTTTAAAAGATGGGGCGCTCAAAGCTAAACCAGCTTTGCTTGAACCAATTATGAAATTGGAAGTTGTTACCCCTGAAGAATATATGGGTGATGTTGTGGGAGACTTGAATAGAAGGAGAGGGATTGTAAATGGCATGACAGATGTCCATGCTGGTAAAGTTTTAGATGGTGAGGTTCCCTTAGCAGAAATGTTTGGTTACGCAACAGATCTCAGATCTGCTACCCAAGGTCGCGCTACATTCACTATGGAACCTCTAAAATACTCAGAGGTTCCCAATAACGTAGCTGAAGCAATTATCAATAAATCTTAAAGATTTTATTAGTTGACACATCCCTTCTCCACCAATAGAATTGCGGCTCTTTGTGCTTTTATCTTAGTAATTTAGAAGCTGAGTTCTTTAACAATTTTGTATTTTTCAGGGGTATATTTTGCAAAATCAAAATATCAGAATAAGGCTGAAAGCCTTTGACAATAAACTGATTGATAAATCGGCTAAGGAGATAGTTGAAACTGTCAAAAGGACAGGAGCTATTATCAAAGGACCGATTCCAATGCCCGTTAGAAAGAGATTAACTACTATTCTTATTTCACCACATAAAGATAAGGATGCTAGGGATCAATACGAAATTAGAACTTATAAAAGAATTATGGATATTATCAAGCCAACAGAAAAAACTGTTGATGCTTTGATGAAATTGGATTTATCGGCGGGAGTTGATGTCCAAATATCTTTAGACGAATTAACTAAATAGCAGGTTATTTAAAGTGGTTGGTTTAATTGCAACGAAAGAAGGAATGACGAGAATTTTCCATGAAAGTGGAGAATCTATACCCGTTAGTGTTTTAAAAGTTGATTCAAATTTTGTTTCTCAAATTAAAAATATTGAAAACGACGGTTACTCAGCAATTCAACTTTCCTCTCAAGACAAAAAAGAAAAAAATACATCTAAATCTCATAAAGGTCATTTCACAAGAAATAACCTTTCAATAAAAAATGAAGTTCATGAGTTCAGAATTTCAGAAGAAAAATTAGCTGAGATTGAAATAGGCAAAGAATTTTCTGTAGATGTTTTTGAAGAGGGCCAATTTGTTGATGTTTCTGGGATTTCAAAAGGTAAAGGGTTTTCGGGGACAGTAAAAAGATGGAATTTTGCTACTCAGGATGCGACACATGGCAATTCATTAGCGCATAGAAAACCTGGTTCCATAGGACAATGCCAGACTCCAGGAAGAGTCTGGAAAGGAAAAAAAATGTCTGGTCACATGGGCAATGCGAATAAAACCATTCAAAATCTCAAAATCGTTAAAATTGATGACGAAAACAAACTAATCCTTGTAAAAGGATCAATTCCTGGTCCTTCAGGTTCTACAATTCTAATCAAGCCCGCAATTAAAAAATAATCATGGAACTTCCAATAGTTAATTCAAAAAACAAAAGTCTAAAAGTTCCTGATTCCTTATTCAATCAAGAAGTGAATGATAATTTAATAAATCAGCTCGTTAATTCATACATTGATAATGGACACCAAGGAACCAAGGCTCAAAAGAATAGATCTCAAGTTAGTGGTGGTGGGAAAAAACCTTGGAGACAAAAGGGAACTGGAAGAGCGAGAGCAGGAACGTCAAGAAGCCCAATTTGGAGAGGAGGCGGGGTAACTTTTGCAGCCAGATCAAAATCTTCGAATCCAAAAAAAATAAATAAAAAAATGTACAAAGTTGCAATGAAATCTATTTTTTCAAGTTTAGCTAAGAGTAATAAAGTATTTATTTCTCAGGGGATTGAAGTTGGATCCTCAAAAACCAAAGAAATGGTAAGCCTTCTTAAAAAAATAGACTTTGATAAAGGTTTATTGATTTTCAAAGAATTGAATGAAAATCTCATTTTAGCTAGCAGGAATATCCCCAACATCGAAGTGACAGAAATCAAATCTTTAAATCCAATATCTCTCTTAAAGCACAAAGCAATTTTAATAAGCGACGATTGTTTTAGGGAGTTAGAGGAGATTTACTCATGAACGAAATCATACCCAATCAAGTAATTTATTCAGGGCATATGACTGAGAAAGCCTCTCTAGTAGGTCAATTTGCCAATGCTTACATATTCAAAGTAAATCCCAAAGCTTCAAAGATAGATGTAAAAAACGCTGTCGAAAATGAATTCAAGGTGACTGTAAATAAAGTAAATATTATCAACGTAAAAGGCAAAATCAAAAGAAGCATGACAGCGAGAGGAAAGATATCAAAAAAACCAAATTGGAAAAAAGCATACGTTGCTCTAAAAGAGGGTGATCGAATAGAAATTACTCAAGATTAAACAATGGCAATTACTAAAGCAAAACCAACATCGCCAGGCAGAAGATTCAGGAGTGTCTCTTCAAACCCTGAATTATTTAAAGGCAGATCATATCAACCTTTAACCGAGCCAAAACTAAATTCTGGCGGGAGAAATAATTCTGGCCGAATAACAACTAGGCATATTGGTGGAGGTCATAAACATCATTATAGAGTTATAGACTTCAAGAGAAATAAAGACGGTATACCTGCAAAGGTAGAAAGAATTGAATATGACCCTAACAGGTCAGCTTTTATAGCTCTTGTTTTATATGCTGATGGAGAGAGAAGATATATCATTGCTCCTAAAAATTTGAAAATAGGAGATGAGATCCTATCTGGAGATTCAGCTCCTATAAGCGTTGGTAATTCACTAGAATTGGAAAAAATTCCGGTAGGTTCTACATTGCATTGTATTGAGCTAAAACCTAATAAAGGAGCTCAAGTAGCAAGAAGTGCCGGAGCTTCAGTTCAATACGTTGCAAAGGATGGCGGATACGCATCGTTGAGACTTAAGAGTGGAGAATTTAGAAAGGTTTTAACTTCTTGTAGAGCAACTATAGGAGAGGTTTCTAATGCAGAACATTCTCTAAAATCTCTTGGTAAGGCAGGAGCGAAAAGATGGTTAGGAGTTAGGCCTACCGTTCGAGGAGTTGCGATGAATCCAGTAGACCATCCTCATGGAGGTGGAGAAGGAAGAACGTCAGGAGGGAGGCACCCGGTTTCTCCTTGGGGGACTCCAACAAAAGGTTACAGAACCAGAAATAATAAAAGAACAGATTCCTTGATTATTAGAAGGAGGAAAAAATAATGCCTAGATCGATAAAAAAAGGACCATTTGTAGATCATCACTTATTAGACAAAGTCATTAAAGCTTCATCAAATAACGATAGAAAACCAATTAGGACCTGGTCTAGAAGATCAATGATCATTCCTGAAATGGTGGGTTTAACTATTTCGGTTCATAACGGTCGAGATCATGTCCCATTATCAATAAAAGAAGATATGGTTGGACACAAGTTAGGCGAATTTGTTCTTACTAGAACTTTTAGAATGCACTCCGGAGATAGGAAAACTTAAAATGAATGAAGTTAAAGCAAAGCTCAGCCGACTGCCGGTGTCAGGATTTAAAGTTCGTCTTTTGGCGGATCAAATAAGAGGTAAATATGTATCTGAAGCTTTAGACATACTTAATTTTAGTAAAAAAGCTTCATCTAAAAATTTAAAAAAACTTTTAGAATCCGCAGTTGCCAATGCCGAACATAATAACGGATTAGATATAGATAGTTTATACATCTCTGAGATTTCGGTAGATGAAGCCTTCTTGTTAAAGCGTATCAGGCCAAGAGCTAGAGGAAGAGCAGATAGAATTCAAAAAAAATCTTGTCATATAAATTTGGCGTTAAATACAAAGGAAATTTAAATGGGGCAAAAAGTTAATCCAATAGGCATTAGATTAGGTATATCGAGAGATCATAACTCCGTTTGGTATGCAGAAAAAAATAAGTATCAACAACTTTTATTGAACGATTTTGCCGTTAGGGAATTTTTAAAGAAAAGATTAGATAGTTCCTTTGTGAGTAAAATTGAAATTGAAAGACCTTCTGAGAGCGCAAAGGTTTCAATTCATACCTCAAGACCAGGAATGATAATTGGAAAAAAAGGTGAAGATATTGATAAATTAAGAGCACAACTTTCGGAATTAATGGAAGTTCCAGTTAGTTTAAACATAAAAGAAATTAGAAAGCCCGATTTAGATGCCCAGTTGGTTTCTGCGAACATTGCGGTGCAACTTGAAAAAAGAGCAATGTTTAGAAGGGTTATCAAAAGAGCTGCTCAAAATTGTATGAGGCAGGGAGCTTTAGGAGTAAAAGTTAGAGTATCCGGTAGATTAGGAGGAGCGGAAATTGCGAGAGCTGAATGGCACAAAGAAGGAAGGGTGCCTCTTCATACCCTTAAAGCAGACATAGATTATGGTTTAGCAGAAGCAAAAACCACCTATGGGATCATTGGAGTTAAAGTTTGGATTTGCAAAGGCGAGATTCAAAAGAAGAAAAATAAAATAGCTGAATAATTATGTTTCAACCCAAGAGAACTAAGTACAGAAAACAAATGAAAGGAAGAAATACCGGTCTTTCTCATAAATCAAATACTCTTGATTTTGGTGCATTTGGTTTAAAGGCAACTTCAAGAGGTCAAATTACCTCTAGACAGATTGAAGCAGCTAGAAGAGCTATGACTAGACACGTTAAGAGAGGAGCACAAATTTGGATAAGAGTTTTTCCTGACAAACCGATTACAAAAAAACCTCTCGAAGTGAGGCAAGGTAAGGGGAAAGGTAACGTCGAATATTACGTTGCACCTATAAAACCAGGAAAGATTCTTTATGAAATGGAAGGTGTCGATGAAGCTTTGGCTAGAGAGGCATTTGCTTTAGCAGCGGCAAAATTACCTGTAGCTACAAAATTTATAGCGAGGAAATCGGTCTAATGGCAAAAAAAAATACAAGACAAAAATCCTAGTCCCAATTGGTTGTTTTTGAGCATTTATCAGAACGGCAGCATTATCATCAAACTTAATGCTAGAGCCGTCTTCACGTTTAATGTTTTTTTTCGTTCTAACTATCACAGCATCTGCAACTTGTCCTTTTTTAACTCTTCCTGTCGGTATTGCCTCTTTTATAGCAACTTTAATTACGTCTCCTACGTGTGCATATCGTCTCTTAGATCCTCCAAGTACTTTTATGCACATAACTTCTCTTGCCCCGCTATTATCAGCTACAAGCAATCTGGATTGAGCTTGTATCATCCTAATTCTCCTTGAGAAGTCTTCATTATCTCCACTAATTCCCATGATTTAGTCTTAGAAATTGGCCTAGTTTCCTTAATTTTTACTTTGTCTCCTAACTTAGAAATATTTTCTTCATCATGAAATCTAATTTTTGAGGATCTCTTTATAATTTTTCCAACTAAGTTATGCTTCACAGTACGTTGAATTAAAGCCACTCTAGATTTATCTCCAGATAAACTAATTACCGAACCAATCATTGTTCTTTTAGTTTCACTCATTTTCTAAAGCCTTCTTCTCTTGGTTCATTTGCGTCTTGATTCTTGCAATATC
>CABZRA010000011.1 GCA_902527995.1 uncultured SAR86 cluster bacterium | reverse complement strand
GATAATAATTTCAATAATATAAATGATCATTTTGTGAACTTAGGTTTTGTAAGCAATTATCACAAACTAAAAGACGAAGGTTTTGGGAAAGAGTCTTGTACCACTTTTTTCCATACAAAAAAAGAATCAAAAAAATATCATATTGATTATATTTACTCCAAGAACCTAAATCCTTTGGAATTAAAGGTGGGTTCTTATACTGAGTGGATTAGTTATAGCGATCACTCGCCACTAGTTGCAGAGATGGGTTAAATCTATTCGACGGTCACAGACTAGGTTGAACAGAGGGTATTTTCTCTCTTTCAACGTGGTTGTTACTACAAATCTAATTCATTTGCATAACTACAATAATATTCCATATACAGGAAAAGTTGTATCCCCACTCTTAATTGAGGTTTTTAATTAAAAAACTGATTCAAGTTGCGGCTTTTTCTTTCCACACAATTTATAATCAATACAAGGAGTGTTTAATTGAGTTACATAGAAAAATCTTTTAAAAAAATTATTTCGGTAAAAGATCCTTCCCCAAAAATAATTTCATTGTTCTCTGGTTGCGGAGGTCTAGACCTGCCGTTTCATAGGTCAGGTTATAATTTAGTTTGGGCAAATGATTTTGATGAGTCTTCTTGTCAAACTTTTGAAAAGAATATTTCCAAAAATATTGTTCATGATTCAATAGAAAATGTTGATATAGACTCGATTCCTGATGCTGATATTGTCCTTGGGGGGTTTCCTTGTCAAGATTTCTCTCAAATATGGAAAAAACCTGGTCTAGATGGAACTAGAGGCAATCTTTATACCTATTTTGCTGAGATTGTAAGAAAAAAAACTCCTAAAATTTTCATTGCGGAAAATGTAAGAGGATTGCTGAGTGCTAATAAAGGATTGGCAATTGAAACAATAATAAAAGACTTTAGATCTCTAAAACCGGGTTATCTTGTAATTCCAAAATTAGTTAATTTTAGTTCGTATGGTCTTCCGCAAATCAGAGAAAGGGTTTTGATTTTTGGAATTAGAAAAGATACTGATTTTGATATCTCATTTCCTGCTTATACGCATGGCAATAATAAACTCCCTTTGACTCCGTCAAAAATAGGATTAAAAAAAATTGGTTCTAAAGTCCCTAATCAAGAGCATATGAATATACAATCCAGAACTATAGAAATTCTTAAAAGGATCCCTGCTGGAGGAAACTTCACTGCGATTGATAAGAATGATCCTTACTATGTAAAAGGCATGATAAGTCATGTCTATAGAAGACTGAATCCTGATGAACCCTCAAAGACAATTATTGCTTCTGGAGGTGGTGGGACATGGGGGTATCATTATCCTGAACCAAGAGCACTCACAAATAGGGAAAGAGCAAGATTGCAAGGTTTTCCAGATAGTTTTATTTTTGAAGGAAAGTTTGGAGAAATAAGAAGACAAATAGGAAATGCTGTTCCTCCTGTGGGAATTATACATTTCGTAAACTCAATAACCGAGTTTTTTAATGGTAAGCATAAAAGTTATGACCTCAATGAGATCGATAGGCATATTTCTCAAATAAGTATTAAAAATCTAATGAGTAAATCTAATTCTGATTTTGATTTTAATGCTTCTGACTTAATGAATGATGATTTATTTGTCAGTTAAGAGTTTATACATTGCTTCGCAGAACTTTTTATCTTTTGCCTTGGTTAAATACTCATAATTATTCTTTGTAAACGAAACTTTGTTATTTGCAATGCTCTTTTGATCAAGCATTCCAATAACAAGTGATGGGACAAAAAATAAATCATATTTTCCAATCTCCAAGGGTTTAATCCCAATAACAACATCGGTATCTTCTGTTGAATATTTATAAGTCTTTGGGTTGTTTTTTCCTTTGATATAGGTCCGGTCAACTCCACCCCTTGACCCACCAGAGAAACTCACCGAGGTATCTGCAGTCTTAATTTGTGCACGGATGAAATCATCACCCGATGGGATAATCATGTCATGTGATGACTGCTGATGGGATGACAACATAGCATCTGGAAATTCTGGTAACAAGATCCCTAAAACTATGTGTTCATTGGCAATTCCTGCTATAGATGCCTGTTTTCCTGATTTATATTTCATAACCCCTCTGTAGAACCTATTCCACCGTGATTGAATTAGAAAGAACGTCGTATTTAATCTTTCTATTAAATAGGAAATTATTTTTCAGAGTCGTCTTCTTTACCATCGCTAGACTTCGGTCGATACATATCGAATCCCCAACTCTTGGATTTCTCTTCGTCTTTTTCAAAACCAACTTTTGGTAGTACTTTTCCAGCACCTTTCTCCATTACTGATTGAAGGTCGGGTGATGATACGGCGCCTAGTCCAATCGAACTTGAAATATTTATATTATTTTCACCACAAAAAGTCATAAAATTTTTTGCATCTTCTTCAGAATGAAAGCAAAACTTAAATGATTTTCTATTTTTAGTTTTTATCTGAAGGCACTTTAAAGGAATAATCCAATACGAAATATACCTAGACTGTCTTATTTCTATGATATCTGATAATTTGCAATTAAATCTTGCTGGAATTAAATACCATTGCAATATAGTGCCAATAGAATAAGTGTTTTTATAAGAAATTCCATCAACACTAAACAACATTTCTCCTTCCTTCTCTCTGGAATAGAAACGTAATAACCATGCTATGAAACCGCCTACTTTGTATACTTTTGTTTTCATTTTTTAATTATGCCCATAATTCGACGTTTAGTCTTATTCAACTGTGACTGACTTGGCTAAATTCCTGGGCTGATCAATATCAGTGCCTCTCAAAAGAGCGACTTCGTAAGATAAAATCTGCAAGGGAATTGAATACAAAATTGGTGTGAGTAAGAAATCACATTCGGGCATACTAATGTATCTACCCGTTGATAAGTCAAATTTCTCTTTAGCGTTTCCAAACACATATAAGGCTCCGCCTCTGGCTTTTACCTCTTCTAAATTTGAAACAAGTTTTTCTGCCAATTCGTATTCTGGGGCAATTGCAACCACTGGCATTTCTTCATCTATTAAAGCTAAAGGTCCGTGCTTTAGTTCACCAGCCGGATAAGCTTCGGCATGAATATAAGAAATTTCTTTTAATTTTAAAGCGCCCTCTTTGGCAATCGGATAGAAAATTCCTCTTCCTAAAAATAAAGCATTATCTTTATTAGCAATCTCTGGAGCAAAATCGATGATGTCATTTTTTAACTTCAAGGCTTCAGAAATCTTTTCTGGCAAGAGCCTTAAAGCCTTGATTATTCTAGCTCTTAGACGAGGATTTTTCCCCGATGCTTTTGCCAAAGATAAAGTTAGAAGCATTAAAGCTGTAAGCTGGGTGGTAAATGCCTTGGTAGAAGCAACGCCTATTTCTGGCCCGGCATTGGTTAGTAATAAAAAATCAGATTCACGAGCTAAAGAGCTGGTTGGTACATTGCAAATAGAAAGTGACGCCAAGTAACCTTTGTCAGCAGCATATCTCAATGCAGCGAGAGTATCTGCTGTTTCACCAGACTGAGAAATAGTCACCAAAAGAGTGTCCTTATCAACATATGGATTTTTATAACGATACTCGCTTGCATAGTCGAGTTGAGTCGGAAGGCCTGAAATTGCCGAAAACCAATTTGCAGCGACTCTTCCGGCATGAAGGCTCGTGCCACAAGCGATTATTTGAATTCTTTTAACTTTGGCAAACATTTCAGACGAGCCTTGCCCAAAAATATTTTCCAAAACGTCTTCACCACCGATTCTTCCATCCAAAGTATTAAGAACAGCTTGAGGTTGCTCATAAATTTCTTTTTCCATGTAATGTTTAAAGTTTCCTTTAGAAGTTGCCTCTGCGTTAATATCAATTGTTAGCTTTTCTCTATTTGCCAATTGATCTTTCGCATCATAAATTTCAACTAAATCAGGTGAAATTTTTGCGACGTCCCCATCATCTAAAATCAGGAACTCACTGGTCAAATCGCCAAGGGCAAGAGGGTCAGACGCGGCAAAATTTTCTTTTTTACCAAGGCCAATCACTAAAGGCGAACGATTTCTTGCAACCACAAAACTTTCAGGTTCTTTCTGATCAAGCGCCGCAATCGCGTAAGCTCCATCAAGCTTGTTTTTAAGTTTTTGCATTGCGGACAATAAAGAATCTTCGGCTTTTAAAAAATTATCTAATAGGTGGGCAATCAGTTCTGAATCAGTCTTAGAATTGAAGGTATATCCCTCGTCTGTCAGTTCTTCCTTTAAGGACAAATAATTTTCTATGATACCGTTGTGGACTATGAAAACTCGATCATTCGATTGATGAGGATGAGCATTTATTTCTGAAGGCTCTCCATGTGTTGCCCATCTAGTATGCGCAATACCTACCTTACCTTTAGGCTTATCCGCTATCATCTTTTCTTCTAAATTTTTAACTTTCCCTAACGTCCGAAGGTGCGAAACATTATTTTCAGAATGCATGGCGATGCCTGCTGAGTCGTAACCTCGGTATTCCATTTTAAAAAGCCCTTTAATTAAAAGTTTGCCAACACTTCTATCGGTTGCTGCCGCAATAATCCCACACATTATTTTCTCTTAATATTTCTTTGTCTGCTTCTGCCTAAAGCAAGTTTATTTTCTGGTACATCTTTTGTAACAACTGATCCCGCGCCAATCATACTATTTTTTCCAATTTTAAGAGGCGCGACTAAAGAAGAATTAGAACCAATAAAGGCTCCTGAGCCAACTTTCGTCTTGCTTTTTTTCTTGCCATCGTAATTAACAAAAATTGTTCCCGCGCCGATATTAACTGACTCGCCAATTTCTCCATCGCCAATATAAGCGAGGTGTTTTGCTTTAGTATTTTTACCAATCTTGCTTCTTTTAACCTCTACAAAATTACCTATTTCAACTTTGCTTTCGAGTTTGGCCTCTGGGCCAATGTGCGCAAAAGGCCCGATTTTACAAAGCGAGCCTATGAAAGAATTTTCTATCAAAGAATTGGGTTCAACCACTACACCGTCTTGTATAACTGAGTCCTTAATTATAGAGCCTGCTCCTATGAAACAATTTTTGCCGATATTTACCTCGCCTTCAAAAATTACATTGACGTCAATAAAAGTATTGCTACCAATTTTTATCTCGCCCCTAAAATCTAGGCGATCGATGTCGGCAAATTTTACAGCTTTCGAAACAAGAGCGTCTGCTGAAAGCTTGTTATATGCTTTTTTAAGTTCGTATAATTCTTCTGGACTGTTAGCGCCTAACACCTCACCAACTGAACTTGGCTGAATAGTTTTCACAAAAATTTTTTCTTTAACTGCCAATCCAATAATGTCAGTTAGATAGTATTCTTTAGAAGAATTTTTATTCTTAATTAACGGAATCAACTGTTTTAAATCTTTAGCTGACGTCGCAATGATTCCGGAGTTCACCTCAGAAATTTCTTTCTCTTTTTTTGTGGCATCTTTCTCTTCTACAATAGTTACCACCTTATTTTTTTCTTTAACAATTCGGCCATAGCCTTTTGGGTTTTCTGCAATGAAAGTTAACAAACCCAATTGATTCTTTTTTAAAGAAATCAATTTGTTCAATGTTGAAAGACCGACTAATGGTACGTCTCCATACATGATTAAAGTCGTTGCTCCGGGTCGCAAAGAGCTTAAGGCTTGTTTCACAGCATGCCCTGTTCCTAATTGGTTTTTTTGAGAAATCCAATTAGTACCTTTGGGTACTTTAACTGAAGCCTTAATTAAATTCTTTTCATTGCCAAAGACTATGTGCAGTTTTGCGTTTTTTAGGAGGGCACATGTATCTATAACATGTTGCAAAAGTGGCTTATTGGCTAATTTGTTTAAAACTTTGGGAGTGGAAGACTTCATACGAGTCCCTTTGCCTGCAGCCAAAATAATTACATCGATCTTCATCTGCGCCCTGATAAACTTTCCTAGGGTGAGATATTAAACTATTTTTTTCTAAGTTTGCGTAATGTTTGGAGTCTTGCAGCCGCTTCTGCTAATTCTGCTCTAGCTCTTGAAAAATCAACTCCAGCTTCTGCGTCATTTTTCATCTTCTCTGCTTCTTCTTTAGCCTTTTCTGCTTCCGCCTCATCAATATCTTCTGCTCTAACCGCGACATCGGAAAGCAAGGTTACAACATCCGGTTGAACTTCGATAAATCCCCCCGAAAGAAAGAAAACTTCTTCTTCGCCATTTTCTTTAACAACTTTTACAGGGCCAGGAATGATTCCAGTCAACAACTGGGAATGTCCTGGAGTAATCCCAATTTCTCCTAAAGAACCTGTTGCAACAACCATAGAAACTGCTTCAGAAAAAATTTCTTTTTCTGCGCTGACTATAGTGCATTGCATAGAAGACATATTTATAAAGTTTTAGCTTTTTCAACAACCTCTTCAATTGCTCCTACCATCAAAAAGGCTTGCTCTGGCAGATCATCGTATTCTCCATCAAGAATGCCCTTAAAACCTCTTACGGTGTCTTTGATTGAAACAAACTTTCCAGGAGAGTTAGTAAAGATTTCTGCGACGAAGAAAGGTTGCGAGAGGTATTTTTCTATTCTTCTAGCACGATTAACAGTCTGCTTATCTTCGTCAGATAGTTCGTCCATTCCAAGAATTGCGATAATATCTTTGAGCTCAAGGTATCTTTGCAGGACCTGCTGAACTCCTTTGGCAACTTCGTAATGTTCCTGTCCAACGATATTAGGATCCAATTGTCGGCTAGTAGAATCCAATGGGTCTACTGCAGGATAGATTCCAAGCGAAGCAATTTGTCTTGAAAGAACAACCGTCGCATCCAAATGCGCAAATGTAGTTGCTGGCGAAGGATCTGTTAAATCATCGGCTGGAACATAAATTGCTTGTACGGATGTAATTGAACCAGTTTTAGTAGAAGTGATTCGTTCTTGCAAAACACCCATTTCTTCTGCCAAAGTGGGTTGATACCCAACCGCAGAAGGCATTCTTCCTAATAAAGAAGAACACTCTACTCCAGCCAAAGTGTAACGATAGATATTATCAATAAACAAAAGCACATCCCTACCTTCATCTCTGAATTTCTCTGCAATTGTTAACCCAGACAATGCAACTCGCATTCTACAACCTGGAGGTTCGTTCATCTGTCCATAAACTAAAGCAACTTTATCCAAGACTTGCGACTCAGTCATCTCTAAATAGAAATCATTTCCTTCACGAGTTCTTTCGCCGACTCCTGCAAAAACAGAATACCCGCTAGTTTCATAAGCAATGTTTCTTATTAACTCCATCATGTTCACAGTCTTACCAACTCCGGCACCACCAAATAGTCCAACTTTTCCACCCTTGGCAAAAGGACACATCAAATCAATTACTTTAATTCCTGTTTCTAGAATTTCTGAAGACTCTGCTTGTTCTTCGTAACTGGGCGGATCTCTATGGATAGGCATTCTTTCTTCTTCGCCTACATCTCCCTTCCCATCTATAGGATCTCCTAAAACATTTAAGATTCTTCCAAGAGTTTTTTCACCCACAGGAACTGAGACAGCGTCGCCTGTATTTGTAACTTTTGTGCCACGTTTCAGACCCTCGGTTTGGCCCATTGCAATTGTTCTAACAACCCCATCTCCCAATTGTTGTTGAACTTCTAAAATTAAATCCGAATCTTCTACTACTAGAGCATCATAAACTTTGGGAAGGCTCTCTCTTGAGAACTCCACATCAATGACGGCTCCAATTACTTGTACTACTATTCCTTCGCTCATTTCATTTCCTCGATATTTAAAGTGCCTCTGCGCCAGCAACAATCTCAGAGAGCTCCTGAGTTATCGCTGCTTGTCGTGCATTGTTATAAATTAGTTGTAATTCGTCTATGATGGTTCCAGCATTTTCGGTGGCATTTTTCATTGCAACCATCTTTGCGGCTTGCTCGCAAGCAATGTTTTCTATGACTGCTTGATAAACCAAAGATTCGATATATCTTTGCATAAGACCATCTAATAATTCTTTCGCATCTGGCTCATATATATAATCCCAACGATGTTTCAATTCAGGAGTATCTTCAGATAACAAGGGCAACAACTGCTTGATTTGCGGCTCTTGAGTCATAGTATTTTCAAATCTATTACTGGCTAGAAATACTTTATCAATCTCTCCTTGTTCAAATTTATCTAATAGAACTTTGATTGCTCCAATTAAATTTTCTAACGATGGAATATCTCCAAGTTTTTCAGCAGTCGCAACAACATCGCCTCCAAAATTATTGAAAAATACTCTTGCTTTAGTTCCGATCGGACAGAATTTTTGGGAAATTCCTTGATCAGACATTTCCTTCAAAAAAGGCAATAGCGTTCTAAACAAATTTATATTTAAACCTCCGCAGAGTCCCTTGTCAGAGCCTATTACAATTACTCCAACACCTTTTACTTCTCGCTCAGTCATATATAGAGGTTTGTATTCAGGGTTAGAATTAGCTAAGTGACCAATGACAGAAAGCATTCGCTCAGCATAAGGCCTGCCCATCTCCATTCTGTCCTGAGTCTTTCTCATTTTACTAGAAGCAACCATTTCCATAGCGCTGGTTATCTTCTGAGTATTTGAAATACTTGAAATTTGTTTTCTAATTTCTTTTGTATTAGCCATTAATAGGTTTGGGTAGTTTTAAATTTTTCTAAAGCATCAGTAAAAGTCTGAACTACTTCATCAGAATATTCTCCGGTTTCTGCCAACTTTTCCATAAACTCTTTATGTTCTGAGGTCATATAGGATATAAGTGCAGATTCATAATCGGCAATTTTGTTCAGCTCTACGTCTTTAAGATAGCCTTTTTCAACTGCAAAAAGCACCAATCCCATTTCAGCAACTGTCATAGGAGAGTATTGTTTTTGCTTCATTAATTCCGTTACTTTTTGACCAAGCTCTAATTGCTCTCTTGAAGCATCGTCTAGATCAGAAGCAAACTGAGCGAAAGCTTCTAGCTCTCTAAATTGCGCCAATGCTATTCTTACCCCTCCACCTAATTTTTTAATTAAAGGAGTTTGTGCAGCTCCTCCAACTCTTGAAACTGAAATTCCTGGGTTCATCGCAGGTAATAATCCTTTATTAAAATATGAAGTTTCAAGAAATATTTGGCCGTCGGTAATTGAAATTACATTAGTTGGAACAAACGCTGAAACGTCTCCTGCTTGCGTTTCAATTATCGGCAAGGCAGTCAAAGACCCAGTTTTGTCTTTTACCTTCCCTCCTGTTTGTTCAGCTACGTATTCTTCATTTACTCTACAGCCCCTTTCGAGCAATCTTGAGTGTAAATAGAATATGTCTCCTGGGTAAGCTTCACGTCCAGGAGGTCTTCTCAGTAAAAGCGATATTTGACGATATGCAACTGCTTGCTTGGATAAGTCGTCGTAAATAATTAAAGCGTCTTCACCTAAATCCCTAAAATATTCACCCATGGAACACCCAGAATATGGAGCGAGAAATTGCATTGGTGCTGGATCCGCGGCGGCCGCAGCAACTACAATTGTATGATCCATAGCACCAAACTCTTCTAATTTTCTTACTACCGCAGCAATTGAAGATTGTTTTTGACCCACAGCAACATAAATGCATTTAACACCTGTGCCTTTTTGATTAATGATTGCGTCAAGAGCAATAGCAGTCTTTCCTGTCTGCCTATCGCCAATGATAAGCTCTCTTTGACCTCTACCGATGGGTACCATGCTGTCTACAGCCTTCAAACCGATTTGTACTGGCTGATCAACTGGCTTTCTAGTCATAACTCCAGGAGCCACTTTTTCGATTGGAGAATAACTTGAACAATCCACTGGACCCTTGCCATCAATCGGATTTCCAAGTGCATCTACCACCCTTCCCAAGAGTTCTGTGCCCACTGGAACCTCCAGAATCTTACCTGTACATTTTGCAGTGTCTCCTTCTGCTAACTTTTTATAATCACCAAATATTACGACTCCGACTGAGTCTCTTTCTAAGTTAAGAGCCATTCCTGTTATACCGCCTTCAAATTCAATCAATTCCCCATACATGACCTCGCTAAGGCCATAGATTCTCGCAATTCCATCAGAGAGGAAAACAATGGTTCCTTCATTAGATTCTTGCGACGTAGTTTCAAGATTATTGATTCGGTCTTTTATTATTTGACTTATTTCAGAGGGATTTAAGTTATCCATGTTTCACCTTTTAGTTTCTTAATTGTGACTTGAGAGACTCAAGTTTATTTTTTAAAGAAAGATCAATTACTTGATCTTCATATGAAATTTTCATTCCGCCAATGAGCGATGTATCGATTGAAGCAGAAATAACAATTTCTGCATCCAGTCTTTTTTGCATTGCTGATTTAATTTTATCTAATTGAGATTCTTCTAGTTCAAATGCAGAAGAGACAGTAACATTTTTTTGGTTTCTTTTTTTTGCTACCAAGTCTAGAAAATTGTAAAAAATATTGTCATAAAGCCTGAGCCTATTTGCCTCTCCTAAGGTTTTTAAAAAATTAGAAGTCTTTGAGGAAATTTCTCCTTCAAACAAAGCAATAAATTTGTCTGTTTTTTCTTTTTGAGAAATATCCGGAGTTTCTATAAGAGACTTTACTGCCTGATCCTGAAAAGCGTTAGAAATTAAAGTTAAATCTTGAATCCAAGAATCAATAGCATCGTCTTGTTCAGAAATCTGGAAGATAGCTTCTGCGTAAGGTCTTGACTGTGTTAAATATTCTGACATTAAAGCTCTTTTATTAGATCATCAATAATCTGCTTATTTGATTCTGCATCTACTTCTTTTTCTAAAATCTTTGCTGCTCCAGCTAAAACTAAAGATGACACTTCTTGTTTTAAATTTTCTTTAGCCTTGGTTACATTTTGTTCAATGTCAGCTTCAGCTGCAGATTTTATTTTTAATTGTTCTTCTGTGGCTTGGGTCTTGGCCTCTTCAACTATTTGATCGCCTCTAGATCCGGCTTGATTAATCAAAGAAGATGCTTCATTTTTTGCGTCTTCTATCATTTTTCTAGATGCGTCTTCAGCCTCTTCAAGTTTCTTTTGTGATTCACTTGCTGCTTCCAGGCCTTTAGAGATTTCTTCCCTTCTAGAATCTAGAATGCTAGAAAAACTTGGCCATAAATATCGATAAGTAATAAAGATAAAAATACTAAAAGCTAGTAATTCTGCAAAAAAAGTAGCGTTGACGTTCATAGTTTATGTAAATAAGAACAATAGTCCTACTGCTAAAGAAATTACCGGTAATGCATCAATTAATCCCATAGCAATTAAAAGCTGACCGAAAAGCAACCCTTGCAATTCAGGTTGTCTTGCCAGTGCTTCAATATATTTTGAGGTTAAGGTACCAATACCGATTCCAGCGCCTAGCGCTCCAAAGCCAGTCAGAATGGCTCCTGCAATCAATCTTAACTCTTCCATTTTTATCTCCTAGTGTTGTTGGCTAGTGTTTTGCACAAGCCAGGTTAATGTATGCAATGGTAAGCATCATAAATATATACGCTTGCAAAGCAATTATAAGAATGTGGAACAAAGCCCACGCTAAATTCATAATTAGCCCAGGGAAAAACCATAAGGTCTGTCCGAAAGACATGAGAAATTGGCCAAACATTATGCCAATTAGAATAAATATCATTTCTCCAGCGAATAAGTTTCCATAAAGCCTTAAAGCTAGAGCTACATGCTTTGAAAAATAACCTACTAACTCAATTGGATTTATAAACTCTTTCAAAAACCCCCCTAAACCGTGATTGGCAATTGTGTAATAAGTTACGAAAAACATTACAACTAAAGCTAGGGCTAATGGAGCATTTACATCTGCAGTTGGCAGTACTTTAAAGTAATCAAATCCACTGCCTGCAGCACCGGCGAAATTAGTTAGCTCGACGGGCAATAAATCCATCAAATTCCAAGCCAGAATCCAAACGCAGGAAGTAAAGGCTAATGGACCGATAATTTTTGATGAGCCATGGAAATTACTACTTACGGCATTACTAATGAATTCAAAAACATATTCTGCAAAGTTTTGAATTTTTCCGGGAACCCCTGTTTTTGCTGCTCTGATGGCAAGGCCAAAAAAGCCAAAAAATATTACGCCTAGAATAGAAGACATAAAAATTGTGTCTACGTGAAAAGCCCAAAATCCCATTTCTGATACTTTGCAAGGAGACTCAGGGAAGATAGTCTGCTGATGATAAGCAAAACCCCAGCTCTCTGACTTTTCACACCAGCCATAAGTTAGATTAGTTAGGTGATGACTAATATAATCAGATGTCGGAGTTAAATCCGATGCATTAGAAGGATCTATAACGTTTTTTTCTGCCATTTTTCGCTTGGGCAACGCATTATAGTTAGGTCTGACTTAACTATTCAAGAATAATATAAAAAAAAATTTTACTTATTCGCTTTTCTTAAGAGGCTTAATTATAGAATCTAGTTGATCTAAATTTTTATATGCGAAAGTTATTTTTCCAGAACCATTTTTTTTATGAGAAATTGTCACAGAAGAACCCAGATTATCACTCAGTTCATTTTCCAAACTAACCAGATTTGGGTCTTTTTTTGGAGTAATTTTAGGATTTTTTTGTTCTTGATATGATTTTACCAAAGCTTCAGTTTGCCTAACTGAAAGACCATTTTTACTAATTTTTTTTGCAAAACTTTCTTGCACCCCTTCCGGGAGGGTCAATAATGGCCTAGCGTGCCCCATGCTTAAAGAGCCTGCTTGCAAAAGATCTTGAACATCTTTAGATAATTGCAGCAACCTTATACTATTGGCAACTGCCGCCCTTGATTTTCCTAAAGATTTGCCAAGGTCGTCTTGGGTTAAATTAAATTCTTTTTGCAATCGTTGAATCCCTCTTGCCTCGTCTATAGGGTTAAGGTCTTCTCTTTGTAAATTTTCTATTAATCCAATCTTATTTATTTCCTCATCATTTACTTCTTTGATAACAACTGGCACAGATTCTAAGCCAGCCAATTTACCTGCTCGTAATCTCCTTTCGCCAGCTATTAGCTCATATCCTCCGCCCGCGGTTTCTCTTACGATTAACGGTTGGATAATGCCTTGAGAGAGAATTGATTCCTTAAGCTCTTCTAGTTTCTCATCGTTTATAACTGTTCGAGGCTGAAATCTACTAAAATTAATCTTGTCTATCTCTACGCTCAAAACATTTACTTTCTTTCCATCTAACTTTATCTCGGTGCCTAATAGCGCACCAAGCCCTCTTTTAGACCTTTTTTCCTGTTCAGTTGTCATGCTGCGCTATCTTTTTCATATTTATTTATCAACTCTCCGGCCAAAGCTAAATAAGCGATTGTCCCTTTGGCTTCTGGCTCGTAATATAACGCCGGCATTCCATAACTTGGCGCCTCAGAAAGCTTTACATTTCTTGGAATGACTGTTGTGCATAGCTCTTCTGAAAAGTGTTTTTCTAGTTCTTGAGAGACGTCTCGTGCAGATTTATTTCTTGTGTCGAACATTGTTCTTAGAATAACAGAGATTTTTATTTGATCCCCAGTAGAAGAATTTATCTCTTGAATTGTTTGATTCATTGCTGCAAGACCCTCTAAAGAATAGTATTCGCATTGCAAGGGGATTAAAACTTTATCAGCGGCTCTTAATGCGCTTACCGAAAGCATTCCGAGAGAAGGAGGGCAGTCTATAACTATATAGTCATAATCATATTTAATTTGGCGTAATTTCTCCCTTAAAACCGCTGTTGGGCTGCTAATGTTTATCAATTCCATTTCTGCAGAAATAAGATCTTGGCTTGCGGGTATGAGATCAAATTTAAATTCAGTTTTTAAAATAATAGAGTTAATAGGTTTGTTATCAATCAAAACGTCCAATAGACTTAATGAGGTTTTTGTATCTATGCCAGATGCCGAGGTTGAATTTTTTTGTGAATCTAAGTCAATTAATAAAACCTTTCTAGACGCTGCAGACAACGAAGCCGCGAGATTTAATGCGGTAGTTGTCTTACCTACACCGCCTTTTTGATTTGCAATAACTAAAGTAGTCAACTTACAAACTATATCAGTTTTTTAAATCCGATATTCTTAAAAACCCTCTCTTCTTCTTTAGAATTTTTTCTGCGACTGAATCTATGTATTTAGTTTTATAGCCCTCAATAAAAATGTCTTGGTCTTCTGAAACCATCATTAGAATTACGGTCTGTTCATTTATATTTTTTTTTAATTTTTTTATTAGTTCGTTTGGGCTTGATAGAGCCCTGCAAACAATTATCTCCTCTTTAGATACATCGTAGTCTTCGATTCTGGTATGCCTAAGCTCTGCGTTTTTTAGGTTTAACTTTGCTTTGACGTGGGTTAAAAACGCTATCTTTTTTTTATTTGAGTCTAATAATGTTACTTGTGTTTCTGGATTTGTTAACGCTATAACAATACCGGGAAGCCCGGCTCCTGTTCCTAAATCTAAAATTTTTTTTGCTTTTATCTCCTTATTTATAGCAAGGCAGTCTATTACATGTTCTTTTAAGTCTCGATCACTTGTTTGTCTAGAAACAAGATTTCTTGTTTTGTTCCACTTTTTGATCAAATTAATGTAATCGCTCAGTTTTTGCTGTACGTCAATGTCTTTGACGCCTAAGACTTCCTGATCTTTTAGATCAAGCAACATTATCTTTTTGCAAGCTCTTTTTTTTGATATGAACTAATAAAAGAGAAATAGCCGCAGGCGTTAACCCTGGAATTCTTTGAGCGTGAGCAAGAGTTTTTGGTTTTACCAGAGAAAGTTTTTGTTTCGATTCATTTGACAGGCCCTCAATTTGATTAAAATCGATTTGCTCTGGTATTAAAGCGTTTTCGTTTTTCTTAACTTTTTTTATTTCTTTTTTTTGTCTTTGTATGTAGCCAGAATATTTTTGGTTTGTTGTAACATCTAGAGCAATCTCGCTCTTTTCTGGAGATATATTCAATATTTCACATAGATCTTCATAAGTTATTTCTGGCCTTTTCAATAGCTCAAAAGCGGACACTCCTGTTTGGCGTTTTGCTTTTGACTTTTTGTGTAATTTGTTTATCTGGTAAGGCGATAATTTGAAATTTTTCAATCTTTCCTTCTCCTTTTCAATGTCTTCTAGTTTCTTGTTAAAATTCATCCACCTTTTGTCGTTAATAAGTCCAAGTTTCTTGGCGATCGGGCTTAATCTTTGATCTGCGTTGTCTTCTCTGAGCAAAAGTCTGTGTTCAGCTCTTGATGTGAACATTCGATATGGTTCTTTAGTTCCCAGTGTAACTAAGTCGTCTATCAAAACGCCGATATAGCTTTCTTCTCTTTTTGGAACCCAAGGCTGTTTTTCGTCAATGGTTAATGAAGCATTTATTCCTGCAACAAGGCCTTGAGCTGCCGCTTCTTCATAACCCGTCGTTCCATTGATTTGCCCTGCAAAGTATAAATTTTTTATTTTTTTTGTTTCAAGCGTGTGATTTAACTCTCTTGGATCAAAAAAATCGTATTCTACTGCATATCCATATTTTGTAATCACTGCTTCCTCGAAGCCTTGAATAGAGTTAACCATTCTTTGTTGAATCTGCTTTGGCATGCTTGTTGAAATTCCATTAGGATATATTTCCTTTGAAGTAAGTCCTTCTGGTTCTATAAATATTTGATGCGAATCTTTGTCTGAAAATCTATGAATTTTATCTTCAATTGAAGGGCAATATCTCGGACCAAGGCCTTCTATTTTTCCTGAAAACATTGGAGATTTTTCTATTCCCTCCATAATAATTTCATGAGTCCTTGTATTGGTTCTAGTTATATAACAGCTCATTTGTTTAGGATGCACTCTATCATTTGTTACAAATGACATTGTTGGTCTTGGGAAGTCGCTTGGTTGTTCTTTTGTAACAGCCCAATTTACAGTTCTTGCGGCTATTCTTGGCGGCGTTCCGGTTTTTAATCTCCCGGACTTGAGGTCTAAAGAAAGTAAAAAATCAGCTAATTTTTTTGATGGCTTGTCTCCAATTCTTCCGCCTTCTTGTTCTTCTTCTCCTGTAAATAGTTTTCCATTTAAAAAGGTTCCTGCTGTAAGGATAACTTTTTTTGAATGTATCGTTTCTCCATTTGTTAGTTTTACTCCATGAGCCTCATCATTGGATAAAAGGACTTCTGAAACCTCACAATTTACTACTGTAAGTAAGTGTTCACTATTTATTATGTCTTTTACTTTATTTGAATAGAGAACTCTATCTGATTGTGATCTGGTTGCTCTAACTGCTGCTCCTTTAGAGGCATTTAGAACTCGAAAATGTATACCTGCAAAATCCGCAGCTATTCCCATTAATCCACCCATCGCATCTATTTCCTTAACTAGGTGACTTTTTCCAATGCCCCCTATAGCAGGATTACATGACATTTTTCCAATATCGCTTAAGGAATTAGTAATCAAACAGCTCTTTTTGTTTAGACGAGCGCATGCGAAAGCAGCCTCTACCCCAGCATGTCCCCCTCCGATAATTATTATTTCAAATTTATCCACACTCTTATTAAATATAATTAAATTAATTTATATATTATTTATATTATTGTTATTGTTATTAAGGACGCTATTTTCTGTTAATTACTTTTCTACCTCAAGTACTAATTGGTATAGAGAAAATATGAAAGTGTAAAAAAGTTTTTTTTATGATGTTAATAAATTGTTAATTTTTGTTGATAACTAAAAAAGATATTGGCAAAAAAAAATAAAATTTAAAAGAACTAACAAATTACTAACAATTATTTGCCGATACAAAAAGAAGAAAAAATCTCTCCTAAAAGTTCGTCGGATGTATAAGGGGATTTTATCTCTCCTAGTAAATTACTAGCACACCTAAGGTTCTCTGCTATTAACTCCAAGGAATTTTCAGAATCAAGATTTGACGCTTCAGACAACTCTTCTTTTACCATCTTTAGTAATTTAGTGTGTCTGGATCTAGCGGAAAAGGTGTTTTGACCAAGTGATCTAGGTAAATTTAACTTTTCTAGCATTTCCAATTTTAATTCTTCAATACCAGTGTTTTTTAAAAAAGAGGCATTAATTCTTTCTTTATTAAGATTATTAGATAAGTCTGATTTATTTTCTAGCCTTATTACTGGTTTGTCATAATCACCAGAATATTCTCTTGAAAACACATCTACCACTTCGATAACAAGATCGCAATTTGTCAAAAGCTCTTGGGCAAGAAAAACGCCCTCTTTTTCTATAGGATCTTCAGATGTATTAGTAATCCCGGCTGTATCATGTAAAAGAAAATTAATATTTCCTATTTTAGCAGATCTTTGAATGATATCACGTGTAGTACCACTAATTTCGGAGACGATCGAGGCATTTTTGTTACATAGAATGTTCATTAGTGTTGATTTTCCAACGTTAGGAGGGCCGGTAATTACAACTTTAACGCCTTCTAGAAGATATCTTGATGCGTTAGAATCTTCTATAAAGTCGTTGAATTTCTTAGCAAAAGTATTTAAATTCATTTTAAATCCTTTAAAATCTTTTATTATTTCTTCGTCAGAAAAATCTATGTTGCTTTCTAAGTAAATTCTAAGTTTAAGCAATTCGCCTATAAAATTATCAATTTTTTTCTCAAATGCACCAGAAAGTGAGCGTGCGCTTGCTTTAAGTTGTAATTCATTTTCTGAATTTATCAAATCATCAATAGCTTCAGCCTCTAAATAGCTTAATTTTCCGTTAATAAACCCGCGTAAAGAAAACTCCCCAGGACCGGCTCTTCTGCACCCTAAATCTACAAAAGAATCTATAATTAACTCTACTATAAGAGGGTTGCCATGACAGGAGATTTCCAAGACGTCTTCGCCTGTGAAAGAATTAGGGCCTTTAAAAAAAGTGAGTACACACTTCTCCTTAAAATCCTTATTTAATTGTATTTCTTTGACAATAGCTTTTCTATCAATAAGGTTTTTTACCTCTAATTTTTGGCCTAAGAAAGTAAGATTTGGGCCTGAAATCCTAACCAAAGATATTGCTCCTCTGCCCAAGGGAGAAGAACACGCTATTATAGTGTCAGATATATTTTGCACGATAAAGATCTAACCCTTTGGACCGTGGAGATACATTTGTAAGGCTGAAACTAAAGAGTTTATGAACCAGTACAAAACAAGCCCAGCAGGAAAAAAAGCAAATAAAACCCCAAAAATAAAAGGCATGTATTTAAATACGTTTACCTGAATCGGATCAGTGCCTACTGGTTGGGGTTGAAGTTGCTGCATGCCCCACATCGCAAGGGTATTAAGGATAGGCAGAATAAAAAATGGGTCTTTTGCAGATAAATCAGTAATCCAAAACAGAAAGGGCGCGTATCTAAGCTCTACTGTCTCTATTAGCACCCAATAAAAGGCAAGAAAAAAAGGCAATTGGAGCAACATTGGCAAACAACCTAGTGCGGGATTAACCTTTTCCTTTTTATAAAGGTCCATCATAGCTTTGGATAGAGCTTGCCTATCATCAGAATATCTCTCTTGAATTTCTTTTAACATGGGCTGAACCTGTCTCATTTTTCCCATGTTTTTGTATGAAACGTAAGATAGAGGCCATAAAATAGCTTTTATTAGAATAGTAACCAATATAATTGCCCAGCCCCAATTACCAACTATGTTAAAGAAAAAATTCATTGCCTGGTACATAGGTTGGCCTATCCACCATAAGAAGCCATAGTCTACCGCTAAGTAAAGATCGGGGTGTGCCTTCGTTAATTCGCTTTGAACCTTGGGTCCAAAATAAACTTTATGGTTAAAAATAGAGCTATCTTCGGAAGCAAGACTAATTGTTTGACCAACTATTCCTATTGAATAGTCTCCATTATTTTTTTGTTTTGCTTGGAAAACGTAGTTTTGATTATCAGATGGAACGACCGCGGATAAAAAATAATGTTGTAGCATTGCTGCCCAACCGTCTGTAGAGGTTTGTTTAAAATTATTTTCTGCAACGTCATTAAATGGAATTTTCAAATAATTTTCTTCGGTTGTTCTGAACGCCGGCCCTAGATATGCAAAACTCGAAGGGTCTGTAAATCCCGATCCTTTGGCTTCAACAATTTCAGAAGATCTGTCAATTTTTGAAAAGGGAGCTAACTTAATTTCAGTAAATTCTAAGTTTTGTACAGAATCTTTAATTTTAAGATAGTAATCTTTTGGGCCAAAACTTATTATTTTCTTTACAAGTAAATTATTTGATTTTTTTTCAAGAACAAATACGTTATTGATTCCGTCTTTATAATTTTCTGAAACTTTAAATAATGCATCACTTGGAGGTCCAGTATTTAAAAAAGCAAAACCACTTAGTTGAGAATATCTTTCCAGCCCACAATCATTGAAGATTAATTTATTAATTTCAGAATCGTCATTCTCTGGGAATTTAGTTAATTCGGCATGAACAATCTTACCTGTTTTAAGATCAATTTTAGCCGTCCAATTCTCATTAAAAAAAGAATAAGTATCGTTTCCTGCACACGTCTCTGCAGTTAAAAATGTCTCTTCTCCAACAATGTCGTCTTTAGAAACAAAGTCGTCGGTTTCTAAAGTTTGTGAATACTCACTATCGCTTTGAGGATTTATAGCAGTGGATTCTTTAACCGGTGGATTGTAATTTATTAATAATAAATAACTTAAAAATATTATGGAGAAAATTAAAAAATATCTCTGCATTTTTAATTTTTTAGATCTTCTTTTTCAGGCACTAAATCTACCCCACTGCCGCCTAGGGGGTGACATTTTAAAATTCTTTTAATAGATAAAATAGCCCCCTTTTTCAACCCATGAATTTTCAGTGACTCTTGAGCATAAGAGCTGCATGTCGGATGGTATCTACAGTTCTGTCCCAGGTAAGGGCTTAAAAAAATTTTATAAATTTTTATTAGAAATAAAAGAAAATTAACAATTAAATTTTCTAATTTACTGATTAGATTTTTCATGTGATAGGAGCGATTCTAACTTCCTTTTAAGTTTTTTTATATGGTTTTTTATTTCAGATTCATTGAAGATTTCAATCTTAGTTGTAACTAAAAATATAATGTTAAATCCTTTCAGTGATTTGTCTTTTACAATTTCTCTAGCCCTTCGTTTGACAAAATTTCTATTTGTAGCAAGAGGAATTTTTTTCTTTGGAACTATTAGGCCTAAAAATAATTTATTACTTCTGTTCTTCTGTAGCAGAATTTTAAATGGCCCAGAGGATAGTTGGTGTTCTTTTGACTTGAAAATGGAATCGTAATTGGTATTCCCTTTTAGAGAGTTTACTTTCAACTTTAAGCAGCCAGTTGTTTTCTTCCTTTATTTCTTCTGTTTTTTAACACAGCTCTTCCACCAACTGTTGAGTTTCTTTTGCGAAAACCATGAGTACGTTTTCTTTTTATTTTACTTGGCTGATAAGTTCGTTTCATAAAGATGGGAGATATTAAAGATTTATAAAAAAAAATCAATAATTACATTTATTTCTTATTAACAAGATATCCACAGCATATATAATGGATATCCTGTGGATAAGTTATTTAAAAAATAATATTATTTAAAACCACATCAGGAGACTTAATTTGCAAATTTGGAAGGACTGTAAAAGTCAATTTAAGCACGAGCTTAACGAGGAAGAGTTTTCTGCTTGGATAAATCCTTTAGACTTCACTCAATATGCTGATGACAATGGAGTCAATTCTTTTTACGTACTTGCTCCTAACGATTTTATCAAAGAGCACATTAGAACAAACTTTGACGATAAGTTTAGAGATTTTTTAGCTAAAGCATCTGGTAATAGCAATTTTTCATTGATTTATGATCTATCTACTAAGCATAAGCTATTGAAATTAAAGAAAAAAAATAAAAATATTTCACTCTTTTCTGATAAAGAGAACTCTTTGGTCGAAAATTTCACTTTTGAAACTTTTGTAGAAGGCAAATCTAATCATATTGCATTAGCAGCAGCTAAACAGGTATCTGATTTACCAGATGGAGCATATAATCCTTTATTTATATATGGCGGCGTTGGATTGGGAAAAACTCACTTAATGCACGCTGTAGGCAATAAAATCAAGGCAAATGACTCATCAAAAAAGGTGGTCTACGTTCATTCTGAAAGATTTGTTGGAGATATGGTCAAATCTCTCCAGCTGGGCGCAATAAATGAGTTTAAAAATTTTTATAGATCCGTAGATGCTTTATTAATTGATGACATTCAGTTTTTCGCTGGCAAAGAGCAATCTCAAGAAGAGCTATTCCATACTTTTAATTCTCTGCTAGAAGGCGGACAACAAATGATTTTGACCTGTGACAGGTATCCCAAAGAGATAAATGGATTAGAGGAGCGATTGAAATCAAGATTAGGATGGGGACTACCTGTTGTAATTGAGCCTCCCGAACTAGAAACTAGAGTGGCTATTTTGTTGAGTAAAGCTGAAGAAAGAGGGTATGACTTGTCTCAAGAAAGTGCTTTTTTTATGGCACAAAAAATAAGATCTAATGTTAGAGAGCTTGAAGGGTCTCTCGCTAGAGTGGGGGCTGAAGCTAAGTTTACAAATAAAGAAATTGATGTGAGTTTGATTAAAGAATCTTTATCAGATCTTTTATCAATTCAAGCAAGACAAGTTAGTATAGATAATATCCAAAAGACTGTATCGGACTACTATAACATTAAATTATCAGATCTCTTATCAAACAAAAGGAATAGATCTTTGGCACGGCCTAGACAATTGTCTATGAGTCTGGCAAAAGAACTTACAACGCATAGCCTTCCTGAAATAGGAGAATCTTTTGGAGGAAGAGATCATACCACCGTTCTTCATGCTTGCAGAAGAATAAATGAACTAAGGACTGTTGATACAAACATTGAGGAAGATTATAAAAAGCTTGTTAGAGCGCTTACTGCATAATGAACTTTAAAATTATAAAATCTAAAATCTCAGAACCATTATCTTTATTGGCTTCTGTTGCTGAAAGTCGACAGTCTATTCCTATATTATCCAATATTCTCATTAAGGCTGAAAATGATTTAATTACTTTAATCGCTACAGATTTAGAGATTGAGTTAAGTTTTAAAATTGCTTGCGATTCTATTTTAGAGCCTGGAGAGACAACTGTTTCGGCGAGAAAGATCTTTGACTTAACTAGATCTTTGCCCGATGAAACTTCTCTTGAGTTTATGCTCAAAGATAATCAATTAATCGTTACGGCACTAAAATTTAATGGAGAATTTGCTATATTGCCAATCCAAGATTTTCCGGTTGTAGAGATTGAAAAATTTGATTTGGAAACTACATTTAATGGCAAAGTCTTGGCTGATTTAATAGATCAGACATCCTTTGCAATGGCGTCTCAGGACGTAAGATACTACTTAAACGGTATTTTAATAGAAATTGAAGGTTCTAACGTTAATTTAGTTGCCACAGACGGTCATAGATTAGCTTGGGCTTCTGAAACTTTGATGAAGGATTTAGATCAAAATAAATTAATTTTACCTAGAAAATCTGCTTTAGAGCTTCAGAAGTTGTTAAACCTTTATCCAGGAGAAGTAAACTTATCTTTTTCATCTAATCAGATTTTAATTTCCTCTGAAGAGTTCAGGTTTGTTAGTAAACTCATTGAAGGTAACTATCCTGATTATCAAAAAGTTTTCCCCTCTGGAGAAGAGCAGACTTTAAAAGTTGAAAAGTCCTTAATTCAAACGGCTTTAAATAGAGCATCTGTCCTTTCAAACGAAAAATATAGGGGAGTAAAGTTTATACTTTCAAAAGATAATCTAAAGATTTGTGCTAACAATCCAAGCAAAGAGAGCGCAGAAGAAGAAATTTCAGTAGATTATTCTGGTGATGATTTAGAAATTGGTTTTAATATTAGTTATATTCAAGAATCTTTGTCAGCTATTCACAATGCTGAAGTAGATTTTGTTTTTTATGGGCCTGAAAATTCATGCATTATCAAAAATAACAAAAACGATAACTTAGTTCATGTAATTATGCCGATGCGACTATGATTTTATGCATCTCAGTCAATTACACCTTTTAAATTTTAGATCCTTTAAAGACTCTCTCTTTGAATTAAAAGATACTATATTAGTTCACGGAGAGAACGGCTCTGGAAAAACTTCTTTTTTGGAAGCGATTCACTTCTCATTAAAATCTAAATCTTTTAGAACTAATAGCGTAAATTCAATGATTAATAAAAACCATGATTTCTTTAGAATCAGTATAAAAAATAAAAACGAAAAGAGAATAATAGAGAAAAGGCTCGGCAAGGTACTTATTAAAAATAATTATGAAAAGTTCAACAAGTATGATGTGTTGCCCCTTTTGATTAATAATTTTAGTTTAAGATTTTTAGAGCAAAATAAAGAAGTAAGGAGAGAGTTTGTAGATTATTTTTTGTTTCACGTGAAACACGATTATTTAGAAAAATTAAGAAGATTTAAAAAAATTCTTTTTTCAAGGAACTTAGCTTTAAAAGAAAAAAATAAAGAGCAAATCTCAGTTTGGACTAAACTTTTAGTAGAGAATAGCAATGAAATAAATATTTTTAGAAAAGAAATAATTACTGAAGTATTAAAAGATTTAGAAGGAAACATACTAGTAAAATTAGAGGATAGTAAATGGAAAAAAATTCTTAGAACATTAGAAATTTCTTTTTACTCCGGATGGAAGGGCGATAGCCTGGAAAAGCAATTAAGGGAAGAATATGAAGAAGACCTTTCCAAAGGTTTTACAAAATCAGGGGCCCATAAATTTGACTTAGAGATAAATGTTTTGGGAGACAAAAGTGGTAATATTCTATCGAGAGGTGAGCAGAAGCTGTTGATTTTATTGGTTTTTTTGTCGTTTGGAGAGTTTTTTTCAAAAATAGAAAATAAGAATCTAATATATCTTATAGATGATTTATCCTCAGAATTAGATCAAAATAATTTAAATTTAGCCATGCAATTTTTAAAGATAGCTAAGGGTCAAAAAGTAATAACATCGGTAAAAAAAATAGAAAATGAGTCCATTAATCAACTAATTGATTTATAATATTCTATGCCAAAAAAGCAGTCTAAAAAGACTTCAAAAACCACTTCTCCAGATTCATACGACTCCTCAAATATTAAGGTTCTAAAAGGCCTCGAGGCCGTTAAAAAGAGGCCAGGAATGTATATCGGAGATACTGATGATGGCACTGGTTTGCATCACATGGTTTTTGAAGTTGTTGATAATTCAATTGATGAGGCATTAGCGGGATATTGCAACAAAATTGACGTAATAATTCATGAAGACGATGAAGTTTCTATCAGAGATAATGGTCGTGGCATACCAGTTGATCATCATAAAGAAGAGGGAATATCTGCTGCCGAAGTAATAATGACTAAGCTCCACGCAGGTGGAAAATTTGATGATAATTCCTATAAAGTTTCTGGAGGGCTTCATGGTGTAGGAGTATCTGTTGTAAATGCCCTTTCAGAAAATTTAGATTTGACAATTTGGCGAGATGGAAAAATTTGGCGGCAAACTTATCAAGATGGAAATCCAAAAAATAAAATCAAAGCTTCTGGGTCTACTAAAGAACAAGGAACGGAAATTAAAGTGAAGCCTTCTAAAAATATCTTTGGAGATTCTATATCTTTCGATTACGACATACTCAGGAAAAAGCTAAGAGAACTTTCATACTTAAATTCAGGAATTGAAATTTTTTTAAAAGACGAAAGAAATTCAAAAGCTGAAACCTTTAAATCAGACGGCGGGTTAGTTGAATTTGTTGAATTCAAAAATAAAAATAAAACTCCTTTAAATAAAACTTTTAGATTTATCCAAGAACAAGCAGACGGTATTTCTATAGAGGTTGCATTACAGTGGAACGATTCATATCAAGAAAATATTCAATGTTTTACAAATAATATTCCTCAAAAAGATGGTGGAAGTCATCTTATTGGTTTTAGGACAGCCCTTACCAGGACTATGAACAATTACATAGAAAAAGAGAATCTTGCAAAAAATGAATCTGTACAAACCTCAGGCGAAGACGTAAGAGAAGGGTTGACTGCAATCATTTCGGCTAAATTACCCGATCCAAAATTTTCTTCACAAACTAAAGACAAGTTAGTTTCTTCAGAAATTCAACCCGTAGTAGAAAAAGAGACATACAAGCATTTGACTGATTATCTTTTAGAAAATCCTAGCGATGCTAAGTCGATAGCCTCAAAAATAATTGATGCAGCTAGAGCAAGAGAAGCAGCCAGAAAAGCAAGAGAAATGACAAGAAGAAAAGGTGTATTGGATGGCCTTGGATTGCCAGGAAAGTTATCAGACTGTCAGGAAAAAGACCCATCGATTAGTGAGCTTTATTTAGTTGAGGGAGAATCAGCGGGTGGTTCAGCTAAGCAGGGCAGAAATAGGCAAAATCAAGCAATTCTTCCTTTGAAAGGAAAGATCTTAAATGTAGAAAAAGCAAGAATTGATAAAGTTTTAGGTTCGGATGAGATTGTTACGTTAATCACCGCATTAGGCTGCGGGATAAAAGATGAATTTGACTTAGATAAGTTAAGATATCATTCAATAATAGTAATGACAGATGCTGATGTTGATGGCTCTCATATAAGAACATTACTTTTGACGTTCTTTTACAGACAAATGCCTGAGCTAGTTGAAGCGGGGCATATATTTATTGCGCAACCCCCGCTATATAAAGTCTCTAAAGGTAAAAAAGATGTTTACTTAAAAGACGATTCTGCTTTGACAGATTTCTTACTTGATAGAATTTCTGAAAATTACTCTTTAAATTTAACTAAAACATCATCGATGAAATCAACTGAATTTTCTGAGCTTTTAAAATCTTATAAAAATTTTGAAGAACTTACTTCAATACCCGATCTAAATATTTCATTTGATTTTTTAATGACACTACTAAAAGTTAAACCTTTTCCTAAAGGTTCGACAGAAAAAGAATTAAAAAGCTGGATAAGTTCATTTAATAAAATTTCAGAAACTAATAATTTATCCGTCGATGAAAAATTAAAAAACATCATATGTACAAGAACTAAATTTGGAAACTCTTTGGTTGATCTCATTCCAATTTCCTTTTTTAAATCAAAAAACTATAAATTAGTTTTGGCTTATCAAGAAAAATCAAAAAAAGTTAAACCTGGTACAAGTTCAATCGTTAAGAATGACAATCTAGAAATAATTGATGATTTGTTTCTTACCTTAAGATCCTTGATGGAGGATGTAAGAAAAAGTCTTAACATACAAAGATACAAAGGATTGGGAGAAATGAATCCAGATCAGTTGTGGGAGACTACTATGAATCCAGTTGGTAGAAGATTGGTTCAGGTAAAAATTGACGACGCTGATGAAGCAAGCGATCTTTTTGAACAATTGATGGGAGATAATGTCGAAAATCGTAGAGAGTTTATTGAGGCCAATGTAAATTTGGTTGGCAATATTGATATTTAGGATTCTCTAATTATTTTCTTAACGGCCTCTCTCAAATTTTTCTCTATTATTAGATTTTCACTCGATCCTCTTTCTGCAACTGATCTAGTTCCATATCCAGTTTCTACTAAAATTGGTTTGCACCCATGAGTAAATGCGCACTCAATATCTGATAATTTGTCGCCAACAAAGTAACAATCTTTGAGACTTATGCCATGTTTTTTTTCTGCATTTTTTAGAAGTCCAGTTTTAGGTTTTCTACAATCACAATTTTCCTCGTCTTTATGAGGGCAAACTTCGACTGATTTTATTTTCACTCCTTCTTTAGTAACAATATTTACCCAATAGTCATTAATAGCTTTTATTCCTTCAGAAGAGATTAATCCTAAATTTATACATTTTTGGTTTGTTGCGACTACAATCTCAAAATTATTTTTTCCAAGCTCTACCAAAGCTTCAAAACTACCTTCCTCAAATTTAAAAGCTTTTGTATCTAAAACGTAATCAAACAAATCGACGTTAATTACGCCATCTCTATCCAAAACTATGTATTTGGGCTTCAATTTAAGGATTTCTTATAAAACTCAGTTAGGCTATCAATCGAAATAGTCTCTTGATTCATCGTATCTCTATTTCTAACAGTGACTGTCTGGTTTTCTAAGCTGTCAAAATCGACGGTTATGCAGATTGGGGTTCCTATTTCATCGTGTTTTCTGTAACTTTTTCCAATATTTCCAGTGTTTTCTAATATTACCCTGCCCAATTTTTCATTTTGTAAGGTTTTCTTGAGTTTTTTAGCTAATTCCACTAATTCTGGGTTATTTTTTTTTAGAGGCACTACTGCAGCTTTTATAGGCGAAAGATGAGGTTTTAAGCCTAAAACTACTCTTTTTGTGCCATTTTCCAGTACTTCTTCTCTGTAAGCTTCATTTAAAATAGCCAAAAACCCCCTTTCTACCCCCGCTGAAGGCTCAATTACATAAGGAACGGTCCAAGTTTTATCTTCGTTTTGTATGGCTAATTTAGAATTAGAGCGCTTATTTTCCTTTGTGTTTGAGTAAAGACTCAGTTCATTCTGGTTTTTACTATGAGAACCTAAGTCAAAATCAGTTCTATTTGCTATTCCT